>JAYVUH010000024.1:0-2998 GCA_043788115.1 Burkholderiales bacterium | reverse complement strand
GTCTGCAGCACCAGTGGATTTTCGGCGGACGCGTGTTTTCGCGAAAAATATTCTTTCGACTGCATTTCACGTAGCCGCGACACGGTCCGCGCAAACTCAGCCGATACCATCAAGGTTGCATCGCCCTTCGCATCGCGCTTACTGCCACCGCCTAGCGCACCTGCGGCGCTCGCAAGCCCCGCTCCACCGACGCGATCATCGACCACCAGCCACTCGGGCGCTGTCTCTGCCGAGCAGATCAACTTGACACGCTGATCGTAGAACACGTCGACCAGCCAGGTGAAGCGTCGCACCACGTCGGCGCGGTCTCTGGCGTGCAACTGCAGGATATTGGACACCAGAACGGTGTGATACTGCCCGGCAATTTCGAGATAGTCGACCTGACTGTGTGGCTTCACGCAAAGCTCGGCGAAATCAAACCAGACGACGCCTTTTGCCCGACGAATGAACGCAATCGGCCGGTTGCCGATGGTGATGTTACCGGCCACGGCATGTCCGGCCTTGGACATCGCCGAAAAGGCTTTGCCAAGTGCGACATCGGCCGCCGCCGTTGCCGGTGTGTGAAAAACCGGAATCGACTCGAGAATCCGCCGCCGATGGTCGCGCTCGCCAGCGATTTCCAGTACCTCGAGTTCGCGATTGAGTAACTCGATGGCCGGCAGAAAACGGGCGCGCTGCAGGCCGTTTGGATACAGATCGTCAGGCTTGTAATTGGATGTCATGACGAGCACAACACCCTTGGCCGTCAACAACTCAAGCAAGCGGCCGAGAATCATGGCGTCGGCAATATCCGAGATGTGAAACTCATCAAAACACAACAACCGCAGCTGCTTGGCGATTTTGGTCGACACGGCGTCGAGCGGATCTTCTTCGCCGGTATGCGCGCGCATCTCGCGATGGATCTCCCGCATGAACTCGTGAAAATGCACACGCCGCTTACGTTTCAGTGTGGACACGTTGAAGAACGCATCCATCATCAGCGACTTGCCGCGGCCGACGCCTCCCCAGATATAGAGTCCGCGTGGCGGGCGCTTGCCAGCACCAAAATTGGTGACCAGACGGTTGATTTTGCCCTGCCGATACTGCCGGTAGTTTTCAATCTCACCGTGCAATCGATCCAGATGGTTCAACACGCCGATCTGCGCGGGATCAGATTCGAAATCCTGGTTCTGGGAAAACTTCCAGTACCACTCAAGCGGCGAACCCGCCTCGATGTCGGCTGCCTCGCCGGTTTCCCCTGAAATATTCGGCAGGGAATCGGCGATCGCGCTCATGCCAGCCGCCCGCAAATGTACTGCGAAAATATTTGATTAATGGCGACCAAACTCGTTGATTGGCGGGTGTTTCCAACCATAAATGCCTGGAAATGCCCGCCAATAGGCGATCTTTGCAAACGTTTCGTTGTCACTGGTGCCTGTCAGACTTCATCGATTGAGGTGCGATGCTTGCCATTCACATGTTGAGCGTACGCTTATCGACCGCCAATGCGGCTTCGCGCACTGCTTCCGAGAGCGTCGGGTGGCCGTGCACGATGCGCGCGATGTCTTCCGAGGCCGCTTTGAATTCCATCGCCGTCACCAGTTCCTGAATCAGTTCAGAGGCATGCGCATGAATGATGTGCCCGCCAAGAATCCGATCGCTCTTCGCGTCAGCGATGATCTTGACGAACCCACCCGGCTCGCCCTGTCCGAGCGCGCGGCCATTGGCCGCGAATGGAAACTGCCCTGTCTTCACCTCAACGCCTTCCGCTCTGAGTTGCTGCTCTGTCTTACCGACCCATGCCACTTCGGGTGAGGTGTAGATGATCCACGGGATGGTATTGAAGTCGATGTGGGGTTGCTGGCCAGCGATACGCTCGGCAACGGCAACACCTTCGTCTTCCGCTTTGTGCGCGAGCATCGGCCCACGCACCACATCGCCAATGGCGTACACATTCGGCAGGTTGGTGGCGCAGTGGTCGTCGACCTCGATCATGCCGCGCTCACTGATTTTCAACCCGACGTTGGCGGCACCAAGCCCATCCGTATTCGGCACGCGTCCCACCGAGACGATTAGCTTGTCGCAGTCGAGCTTCTGCGCGAGCCCCTTCTCGTCGGTGTACTCAACGGTAATGCCGGTTTTCTTCGCCACCACTTTGTCGATCTTCACGCCGAGCTTGATATTCATGCCCTGCTCTTTGGTGAAGACTTTCCACGCTTCCTTTTGGATCGATTCGTCCGTAGCAGCCAGAAACGACGGCATCGCTTCAAGAACGGTGACGTCTGCACCGAGACGCCGCCAAACGCTA
Source organism: Burkholderiales bacterium (assembly GCA_043788115.1). Taxonomy (GTDB): domain Bacteria; phylum Pseudomonadota; class Gammaproteobacteria; order Burkholderiales; family Usitatibacteraceae; genus UKL13-2. The sequence goes on along the minus strand of JAYVUH010000024.1, from coordinate 711 downwards.
CCCAGTTCCAAGCCGATCACGCCCGCGCCGATCACACCAAGGCGCTTCGGTACCGCGGTGAATGCCAGCGCACCCTCGTTGTCGCAAATGTTGACGTTGTCCACCACAATACCTGGCAGGTGTCGCGCCTTCGAACCGGTGGCGATGATGACGTGCTTGGCTTCAACCGTTTCCAGGGTTTGATCTTTACCGTCGCCGTTCTTGACCTCGATGACATAGGCCGCGCCGCCTGCATTACCGTTTGCCGCGAAGGAAGCGAAACCCTTCAACCACGTCACTTTGTTTTTGCGGAACAGGAATTCGATGCCTTTGGTCATCTTGCCAACGATGCTGTCCTTACGACCCTGCATCTTGGACACGTCAACCTTGACGTTCGAAATGCTGATGCCGTGATCGGCGAACTTGTGCTCAAGCTTTTCCACGTTCTCTGACGATTCGAGCAAGGCCTTAGACGGGATGCATCCAACGTTCAAGCAAGTCCCGCCCAGCGCCATCTCGCCCTTCGGGTTTTTCCAGCCTTCGATACACGCCACACTAAAACCCAACTGCGCGGCGCGGATGGCCGCGATATAGCCGCCGGGGCCTGCGCCGATGACGACAACATCAAATGATTTCGACATGATGATTTCCTAATAGTCCCTAAGGAACCTCTGATTGAGTTCAGTTCTAAGTCAGGCTAGGCGCCGCAGTTGCCAAACTCGTAAGAAATTC
>JAYVUH010000023.1:0-4476 GCA_043788115.1 Burkholderiales bacterium | reverse complement strand
TGCGCGCACCCTCGCCAACATCGAGCCGCTATGGATCGAAGGCGTGGGTGCGCATCTACTCAAGAAGGCGCACAGCGACCCACACTGGGAGAAGACGCGCGGCCAGGCCACAGCTTTTGAGCGCGGCGTGCTGTACGGTCTGCCAGTCTATGTGCAGCGCCGCGTCGATTACGGCGCGATCAACGCCAAGCACGCGCGTGAAATTTTTATCCGCTCGGCGCTGGTGCAAGGCGAGTTCGAAACCCGCGCGCCGTTCTTCGTCCACAACCAGCGGCAAGTCAAAGAGATCGAAGACCTCGAACACAAATCGCGCCGCCCCGATGTGCTGGTGGATGATGAACTGATCTTCGCCTTTTACGACGCGCTGGTGCCAGCCGATGTCTGCACCGCGAAGTCCTTCGACACCTGGCGCGAGGCCGCAGAGAAGCCAGACCCGAAGCTGCTGTTCCTCAAACGCGCCGACCTGATGCGTCACGAGGCAGCCGGCATTACCACCGACGTGTTCCCCAAGCAACTCGCCCTTGGCGCAGGCGGCACGCAGTTCGCGCTGTCGTATCACTTCGAGCCTAGCAACCCGCGCGATGGCGTGACGGCCACCGTGCCAGTCGCCGCGCTGAACCAGATCGTCGATACACGCACCGAATGGCTGGTGCCGGGCATGCGCCGCGAAAAGGTGCAGGCGTTGCTGAAAAGCCTGCCGCAAAAAATCCGCCGCCACTGTGTGCCGCTGCCCGATTTTGCGATTCGCTTTTGCAATCAAGTGCGGCAGACCGACGCGCCGCTTGCACAGGCACTCGCGCAGTTCGTCCGCGCCGAGACCGGTGTTGCCGTGCCGCTCGAAACCTTCCGTGCCGACACGCTGCCCGCGCACCTGATGATGAATTTCAAAATCATCGACGAGCACGGCCGCCAGCTTGATCTCTCGCGCAACCTCGCCGAGTTGCGCGCCGCGCATCGCGCCAGCGTCGAGGCCGGCTTCGGCAAGCTCGCGCAGAAGTCTGGTGCCCTTCAAGGGTACGCAGGCCATGCGGGTAGCGTAAGCAACGCGGGCCAACCCGGAAACTCGGGTGCCGCTGGTGGAGCTGGAAACGCTAGCAACCAGCGCAACGCCCACCGCATTGGTCACAACAGCGGCCGCATCCTGCACGAAGGCCGCGTTAACTGGGACTTCGGCGACCTCGAAGAGATCATCGAAATCGACAACCTGATCGGCTACCCCGCGCTGGCCGATCATCAAACCCACGCCAACGTCGAACTATTTGACGCCCAAGCCGAAGCCGACAGCGCACACCGCAAAGGCCTCACACGTCTGCTGCAATTGCAGATGAAGGAGCAGATCACCGGTCTGCGCAAATCGCTGCCAGTGCGCCAAATCGCGATGCTGTTCCTGCCCTTCGGCAGCGAAGCCGAGCTAACCGATCAACTGGTCGAAGCCGGTCTCACACGCGCTTGCCTCGCTGATCCATTGCCGAGAAAGCAAACCGAATTCATGGCCCGCCGCAGCGAAGGCAAAACGCGTCTCGGTTTGGTAACGCAAGAGATCGCCTCGCTAGCCGCACGCATTCTCGAAGAACACGCGACGCTGCAAAAAAAGCTCACGGGTGCGAAAGCCTTTCCGCAAGTCGCGCAAGATGTCCAAGCGCAAGTGCAGCGCCTGCTGCCCAAAAATTTCATCACCGCCACGCCTTACGCGCAGCTCGCGCATCTGCCGCGCTATCTCAAAGCCGCCGCTGTGCGTCTCGACAAACTCAAGACCGATCCGGCGCGCGACACGCGTCTCGCCAGCGATCTCGCGCCGCTGATGCAAAATTATTTGCGCAAAAACATGGAACATCTCAAGGCACGGGTCACCGATGCGCGCCTCGAAGAATTCCGCTGGCTGCTCGAAGAACTGCGCGTTTCCTTGTTCGCACAAGAGCTAAGAACGCCGATGCCCGTCTCCGTCAAGCGTCTGCAAAAAGCCTGGGACGCCTACCGCAATCTTTGACGAGCGATAATCTGCGCCGCATCTTTCGCTGCTGCATTCACCGCATAGATCACCGCCGCATTCACATCATCACCTACACATTCATCTCGAACGGAACGCACATGAAATTCGGCCTCATCATCATTGGCGACGAAATCCTCTCCGGCAAGCGCGCCGACAAACACATGGTCAAGGTGATCGAGATCATGAAAGCGCGCGGCCTCAAGCTCGCGTGGACCGGCTATCTCGGCGACGACCCGGCGTGGATTCGCGACACCTTCAAACGCACCTTCGAACTCGCGCAGAGTGGCGAGTGGTGCATCTTCTCCTGCGGCGGCATCGGCGCCACGCCGGACGATCACACCCGCGATGCAACCGGTGCTGCCCTCAATCTGCCGATGACGTTGCACCCCGAAGCCGCCGAATTCATCCGCATCCGCTCGGCAGAAATGAAGCAGGAAGTCACGCCGCAACGCCTCTTGATGGGCACCTTCCCGCAGGGCTCGGACATTATTCCCAACCCCTACAACCGCATCGCCGGTTTCGGCATCAAGCATCACTGGTTTGTCCCCGGCTTCCCGGTGATGGCCTGGCCGATGATCGAGTGGGTGCTCGACACGCACTACAAAGCACACTTCAACCACGAGCCGTATGTGGAGAAGTCGATCTACGTCTACGACTTGGGCGAAGGCCGCCTGATCGACATCATGCGCGAAGTCGAGAAGAACCCCGCGATCAAAAGTTTCAGCCTGCCCTCAGTAGGCGACGCGAAGACGCTCGCGCACGTCGAGCTCGGCGCCAAGGGCGAACCGCACGGCGTCGATGTAGCGATGGAGGCTTACAAAGCGGAAGTGGCGAAGCTCGGCGGGACTTGGACGACTGCTCTTAAAATGGTCTGAAAGCGTTGGTGGGAGCGGATCTCAGACGATAGACTGGATTGCGCCTTCAATCAACGCATTGACTTCTTGAGTAATTGTAGCCAACTGGCTACAATAAGTTATGATCGAACTTCGCAAGACTGACGAATTCATTCAATGGGTCGACGGCCTGCGCGATATCCGCGCGCGCGCAAAAGTGCAAGCGCGTGTCGAGCGGCTTGCAGCGGGTAACGCAGGTGATGTCGAACCGGTTGGTGAAGGTGTGTCGGAACTGCGAATCGACTACGGCGCCGGCTACCGTGTCTACTTCAAAAAGCGCGGCTTGTTGCTGGTGATACTGCTGGCAGGCGGAGACAAAGCCTCGCAAGCCAAAGATATCAAGACCGCATTGCGTCTGGCGAAAAACTTATAGGAGCTTTGTGATGGCGAAAACCAAAACCACCCGCTACGACGTGGCAGAGCATCTGCGCACACCGGAAGAAATGGCAGCGTATCTCGAAGCCTGCATGGAAGAGGCCGATGGCGATGCGGCATTCATCGCCAAGGCGTTGGGAGACATTGCACGCGCCAAGGGGATGACGCAGGTAGCGCTCGATGCAGGGCTGTCACGCGAGAGTCTGTACAAGGCCTTGTCGGGCGAGCGCAGCCCCGGCTTCGATACGATTCTCAAAGTGGTCAATGCGCTGGGGCTGAAACTGCACGCGGCATCGGCTTGAAATCTTTGGTGGGAGCGGTTCTATCGACATCGCGCCACAAAATATTTGGTGGAAGCCATTCTCTAGCCGGTCTATCGAACGATACGCGCAGCCGTCTTCGCTGTCGTCGATAAAGCGAAATCCTTGAGCCGCTTCGCCAATGTTTTCGCACTGGGCGAAAGCGATGACTGCACTGTAGCGACGGCTGCGTCCAGCGCCACCGGCAACTTCTTCGCCAGCGCATCTGCCAGCCCGATGACGAAGGCCGGCCGCATGTTCAGTTCTTCGGCCATTGCCGCGATGTGCTTTTGTGCAATCGAACCGGATGCAGTTTCGCCGCCAATGGCGAAGGCAAATTCCTGCGACAGGCCGGGGTAGAGCCGCGTACACATCAAGTCGTAGAACGGCGCGAGCCGGGTGCCTTCGCCGGGGCGGTGAATGATCGACAGGTTCTTCGCGTGGCTGTCGTTGTTGCCGGCGTAGAGATTAAACAGCACCCACGTCACCAAGTTGCGCAAATCGACGGCGGGCTGGCTGCTGTATTGACGGATTAAAGCGGCGCAGGCCGCGATGCCGGGGCCGCCTTTCTTCTCATATTTGCGCTCTGAAACGATGCCTGCCAGTTGACACAAGTCGTATTGAATCAGACGCCCCAGCGAACCGTCTTCGCGCACGAAGCGGTCGAAGCGCCGCACCATGCACGACGCCGTGTGTGGCTCGTAAAACACTTCGGCCGCAGGCAAGCCGCAGTTTGCCGCCGTGAGCATGATGATGGTTTCATTTGCCGCCGAATGCCAGACCTTGGACAAGCGCCGGATATCGGGTTTGAGGATATGCGTCGAGGGTGCGGTGCCGGCGGGAATGCGCGGCAAGCCATCGGCAAAGATCGTGAGACTGGTTTTGTCCTGTGCACCGGCCAGCGAGATGCGCGCGTTCG
>JAYVUH010000022.1:0-3167 GCA_043788115.1 Burkholderiales bacterium | reverse complement strand
TGACCCACGGCTCGTTTGTCAGTGGAATCAAGCCACTTTCAGGTGATGCACTTTAACGACGGCGATCTGAATCCAACGGATCGAACTGAGCGGCAATTGCCACGCTATTTGAGCGATGCAGCCTGAATGCCTCTTCGCATAATGCTGCTCACCCAAATTGCCCTGTTGCGCAATTGGTTCAGCCCCTCGAAAGACACATGGCCAACTCAATCACCATTCCAGATTCTGCCGCCGTCTTGCCCGCTGGCGGCGTGCTGTTCTCAAGCTTGCCACTGCGCAATCGCGCCGTCTTGCTGGCGGCGGCCGCCGCCTCGATGGCGCTGCTGGTTGCCGGCTGGATGTGGAGCCAGGTTCCTGATTACAAGATCTTGTTTACCGGCATTCCCGACCGCGATGGCGGCGCCGTGGTGGCAGCGTTGGCGCAGCTCAATGTGCCATACAAAGTGGGCGAAAACGGCGGCGCCATCATGGTGCCGGCCAATCTGGTACACGAAACGCGGCTCAAGCTGGCATCACAGGGCTTGCCCAAAGGCGGCACGCAGGGCTTCGAGCTGATGGAAGCGCCCAAATTCGGCATCACCCAGTTTCAGGAACAGGTGAACTATCAGCGTGCAATTGAAGGCGAGCTGGCGAAGTCGATCCAATCTCTTGGTGCAGTGCGAAATGCACGCGTGCACATCGCGATTCCGAAACAGACGATGTTTTTGAAGGACCAGCAAAAGCCTTCGGCATCAGTGCTGGTGTCGCTTTATCCGGGCAAAACACTGGACCGCGCTCAGGTGGCGGGCATCACCCATTTGATCTCCAGCAGTCTGCCGGACTTGCCGCCACGCAGTGTCAGCGTGATTGATGAAAGTGGCACCCTGCTGTCGCAGCCGGCCGGTGCCGGCTCGGCCGGCCAGCTCGACGCGGTGCAGTTGTCTTACGTGACCCGGCTCGAAGAGAGTTACATCAAACGCATTTTGGATATTTTGGTTCCGCTTTATGGCGCCGACAATGTGCGGGCCCAGGTCAAGGCAGATACTGATTTTTCGGAGAGCGAATCGACTTCCGAGGCGTTCAAGCCGAACCAGAGCGCAGCCGAATCGACGATTCGCAGCATGCAGATCAGCGAAGCACCGGGGGGCGCAGGTGGCGCCAGCGGTGTGCCGGGAGCCTTGTCGAACCAGCCGCCGGGGAGTGCCAGCGCGCCGATTCAAGGCGGAGCAGCAACCAACCCCGGTGGTGCCGGCGGCGCGGCGGCCCAGGCGGCAGGGCTCAAGCGCGATGCCATCACCAATTATGAAGTGGACAAAACGGTGCGCCATACCCGCACCGGCATGGGCAATGTCAAGCGCATATCGGCTGCGGTCGTCGTGAATCACCGTAAAAGCAGCGCCGGCGGTAAAAGCGTGACGACGCCACTGACTGCCGACGAAATTACCCAGATCAACGCACTGGTGAAAGAAGCGATTGGCTTTCAAAAACAGCGTGGCGACTCGATCAATGTGGTGAACGCGCCGTTTACGCTCGCCGCGCCCGAGTTACTCCCGGATTTGCCATTTTGGAAACAGCCCGAAAACGTTGCAATGGCAAAAGATATCGCCAAACCGGCGCTGATCGCGTTGCTTGGGTTGTATGTGCTGTTGGCGATCGTAAAGCCGGCCATCAAACGCTTGTCTACACCGCTCGCCGCAGCCGCTCCAGGGGCGGATGGGGAAACCGGGGCGCAATTGACCGGACCCGATGGAGCAATTGCACTCTCGGGAGCACTACCGGGCACGCTGGCGTTGGAAAACGCACGGCAAATGGCCAAGCAGGACCCAAAGATTGTTGCGAATGTAGTCAAGAACTGGGTGTCCGGCAATGAGTGATACCGGAGTTGATGATGGCGCCATTCTCCTGATGTCTCTGGGCGAGGAAGAAGCGGCTGAAGTATTCAAGCACCTGCCGCCCAAGGAAGCGCAAAAAGTAGGCGCTGCCATGGCCAAGCTGAAAAACGTGACGCGCGAGAAAATCGACGGCGTACTTGAACGTTTTCTCGAACAGGCCAACGGACAAACCACCATCGGGCTCGATTCAGACGATTACATTCGCGGTGTCTTGAACAAGGCACTGGGCGAAGACAAAGCCAAGCTCCTGCTCGACCGAATATTGCAGGGGCAGGAAACCAGTGGCATCGAGAGCCTGAAATGGATGGATGCCCCGGCTATCGCCGAGTTGATCAAAAACGAGCACCCACAGATTATTGCGTCAATTCTGGTGCACCTTGAACGCGACCACGCGGCGGGCATCCTGAACCAGTTGGGCGAAAAAGTGCGTGGCGACGTGATCTTGCGCATCGCCACTCTGGACGGCATCCATCCGTCTGCGTTACGCGAGCTCAACGACGTGATCAGCAAGGTGTTGTCCGGCGCTGACCAAATCAGAAAGGCGCCGATGGGCGGTGTGCGCACTGCTGCCGAAATTCTCAACTTTGTCGGCGGCACATCAGAAGCCGGCATCATGGAGGCGGTGCGCACGGCGGACGACGATCTGGCGCAAGGCATTCTCGATCAGATGTTTGTGTTCGACAACCTGCTCGATGTCGATGACCGTGGCATTCAGGCCCTGCTCAAAGAGGTGCAGTCAGAGTCGTTGATTGTGGCACTCAAGGGCGCGGTGCCTGAATTGCGCGAAAAAATCTTTCGCAACATGTCGACCCGCGCCGCCGAATCGCTGCGGGAGGACCTTGAATCGAAAGGGCCAGTGCGCCTTTCGGACGTTGAGGCCGAGCAAAAGGAAATTCTCAAAACTGCGCGCCGTCTCGCCGACGATGGACAAATCGTACTGGGGGGCAAGGGTGACGACAGCTTCGTTTAACCGCATTCTCTCAGGATGTCCGTTGAATTCCGTATTCGAACGCTGGCAGTTCGCTTCACTTGCCGAAGCACCGGCTGCCAAGGCAACGCACAACGTCAAAACCGAGCAAGCCGCCGAAGCCGAGCAAGCTCGTGCGGCCGCGCAGGCCGCCGGTCATAGTGCCGGCTTTGCCGCCGGGCGCGAACAAGGCCGCGCCGCGGTCGAGGCTGAAGCGGCGCACCTGCGCGCCATCATTTCATCCATGTCGTACGCAATGCATACGTTGCAGGACGAAGTGGGTCTGGCGGTCGCCGGCCTCGCACTGGATATAGCGCGCCAGGTATTGC
>JAYVUH010000021.1:0-4102 GCA_043788115.1 Burkholderiales bacterium | reverse complement strand
ACTGCCGGTTGCATCGCTTTGGTGACAGGATGAGCGGGATGGCCGGCCAACAGATTGGCGACTTCTGTGCGCCACCAACCCAACTTAGCGCGTGCTATGTTCGGATCGCTGACGTCATCGGCTATGTCGTCGACTTCCCGGCAAAACGCATAGAGCGCTGTGATCGCTTTGCGCCGGTCTGGCGGCAGAAAACGAAAGCTGTAGTAAAAGCTCGAGCCGCTGGCAGCGGCCTTTTCTGAGCAATATTCGTCGGGCGTCATCGCAGATTCAGGAGGGCGGCGGACGCGACACGGCAAAAAATGCGCAGCCAGTCGAACCGCGTAACAGTCGGGCGGCGATGGAATACCGCACCTTCAACACCGTCAATTTTATCGGCAATCGTCAGGCCACCAGCAATCATGAGACGTAATTCAAGACCGAAGCGACCACGCATGATCGACTGCAGAGGGGAGCCTTGCATCATCAATGCGCGTGCGCGCTCGACTTGGAATGCCATCAGGGTACGCCACGCCGGGCTGGCAACACGGTTGGCGATGTCCTTGTCGGTAATGCCGAAGCGTTGCATTTCATCCTGCGGCAAGTACACCCGTCCGCCGTCGTTTTTGTGCCAGTCAATACCCACATCCTGCCAGTGGTTGATGAGTTGGAGGGCAGTACAAACTTGGTCACTCATCGCGAGTTGCTGCTCGTCAGTCACTTCAAATAGGTGCAGCAGGAGTCGTCCGATGGGATTGGCTGATCGACGGCAGTAATCGAGCAATTCGGCAAAATTCGCGTAGCGCGTTTTAACAACATCCTGCTTGAACGCACTGAGTAAATCGCGCAGCAAGGCGACGGGCAAGTTGTGCAAACGTATATTGACGGCCAGTTCGGCGAACAGTGGGTCAGCTATCGTGCCGCCCGCGTCGATCGCGTCAAGCTGTGCCTCGTAGACGTTGAGCCTGTCCAGACGTTCACTTTGCGACAGATCGCCTTCGTCGGCAAAATCGTCTGCGGTGCGGGAAAACGCATAAATCGACTCGATCGGGCGTCGCACGCGGGGCGGCAACAAAAGCGACGCGACGGGGAAGTTCTCGTAATGGTCGACGGGCACGGCGTTAGGTTCAGGTCAAATTTTGGTGAGAGCACCGTAGGAATTATAGGTCGCCACCTGGCGATTCCGCCGCCGTGGCGTCCGACAAGGGCGCGAATGCGCTATAATTTTCGGCTACCTCGTGCGAGTGTGGCGGAATTGGTAGACGCACTGGATTTAGGTTCCAGCGCCGTAAGGTGTGTGGGTTCGAGTCCCTCCACTCGCACCATTTATTTTCATCCGAAGTTTCAGTTCCCGTACCCGGCCGCAAGGCCTGCGGATCTGAGTCGATAACGTGCTTTTTTCAGGAAATACGATGCAAGCCCAAACCAATACTGCGGCAGCCAACAGCCTTGAACGCAACCTGATGTTGACATTACCGGCAACCTCAATTGAGTCTGAGATTACCTCCCGTCTCAGACGGATCGCCAAGACTGCAAAGATGTCAGGTTTTCGTCCGGGCAAGGTGCCTTTCAACATCGTCGTCAACCAATATGGCTTTCAGGTTCGTCAGGAAGTAATGTCCGATGTCGTGCAGCGTTCGTTCGCTGAAGAAGTGCAAAAGCAGCAGCTGCGGATTGCCGGCATGCCGCGATTCGCCCCGGCCAACTCTGGCGACGCGGCGGATAAATTCGAATTCACAGCAACTTTTGAAGTCTATCCAGAAGTCAAAGTCGGCTCGCTAACGGACGTTTCCCTTGTCCGTCCGGAAGTCAACGTGACGGACGCAGACGTCGACAACACCCTTGAGACGCTGCGCAAGCAGCGCGCCAGCTACGACAAGACTGATCGGGCGTCGCAAACCGGTGACTTCATGGTCGTCGATTTTGTCGGGACCTTGAATGGCGTACCGTTCAAAGGCGGCGATGCAGAGAATTTTGGCGTGGTGCTGGGCGAAGGGCGCATGTTGCCAGACTTCGAGGCTGCACTCACCGGCATGAAGGGCGCTGACGAAAAGACCTTCGACATGACCTTTCCGGCCGACTACCAGCCCGAATTGGCTGGTAAGACGGTGCAGTTCAAAGTGACTGCCAAGGTAGTGAATCAGCCAAAGCTGCCCGAGTTAGACGCCGAGTTTGCAAAAACGCTTGGTGTTGTAGATGGCAACGTAGAAACAATGAGAGCAGAAATCCGCGCAAATCTGCAGCGGGAGTTGAAAAAGCGGCTGCAGGCCAAAGCTAAGGATCAGGTGATGGATGCGCTCGCGGCCTCCTCGGAACTGGTGCTGCCGCGCTCACTGGTTGAAAACGAAGTCATGCGCTTACAGGAACAGGCGGTTCAGGATTTGCAATCGCGCGGTATGACGACCAAGGATTTACAACTGCCGGCTGAATTATTTGTGGAACGGGCAGAGAAGCGCGTTAAGCTGGGCTTGATCCTCAGTGAAGTTGTCCGGCAGCAGGATCTGCGGGCAAAGCCCGAGCAGGTTCGCAGCATGGTTGAAGAGCACGCGGAGAGTTTCGAGGATCCGGCGCAGATGGTTCGTTGGTATTACAGCGATCCACAGCGATTGGGTGAAGTGGAAGCGATGGTGATTGAGGACAATGTTGTTAACTGGGCCTCGCAGCAGATGAGCGTCGTAAATTCTCCAAAGTCGTTTGACGACGTCATGGAAATCAAGCGCTGATGTATTTTTGCTGCGCGTAATCTTTTGGAGTCAAGATGAAGAGCTTCTACGAATTTCAGTCTCGCGCCTATGACATGACCGGCATGGCGCCCGAGCATTCTGACTACTATCAGGCTCAAGGTTTGGGCTATGTGCCGATGGTGATCGAGCAATCGGGCCGCGGCGAACGCGCGTTTGATATTTACTCCCGTTTGCTCAAGGAACGCGTCATTTTCCTAGTGGGTGAAGTCAATGACCCGACCGCAAACTTGATCGTTGCGCAGTTGTTGTTCCTCGAGAGTGAGAATCCGGATAAGGACATCTCCCTGTACATCAACTCGCCCGGTGGCTCAGTGACGGCAGGGTTGGCGATGTACGACACGATGCAATTTATCAAGCCGGATGTGTCAACGCTTTGCACCGGCTTCGCGGCGAGCATGGGTGCATTCTTGCTCGCAGCCGGGGCCAAGGGAAAACGCGTCTGCCTGCCCAATTCACGCGTGATGATTCATCAAGTGTCGGGCGGTTTCCGTGGCCAGGCGTCGGATATCGCCATTCATGCCAAAGAGACTTTATTCCTCAAGAATCGCCTGAACGAGATCATGGCCAAGCACACCGGACAACCGATTGAGACGGTTGAACGCGATACCGATCGCGACAATTTTCTGTCTGCGGAAGAAGCGCAAAAATACGGTATCATCGATCGCATATTGGACAACCGCAACCAAGCATAACCTTGGCACAGGGCGGCCGCCAGAGCATCGGTGATTCAGCCTTCGCGGTAGAGCGATGTTGCATAGATTCGGTGCGAGCGAAGGCACAGCATGTCAGAAAAAACCGGCGAAAAATTACTCTACTGTTCCTTCTGCGGCAAGAGCCAGCACGAAGTACGAAAGTTGATTGCGGGACCGTCGGTATTCATCTGCGACGAGTGCATTGACCTTTGCAACGACATCATTCGCGAAGAAGCGCAGGCCGATCCCGCGACCAAGAACGCCAAGCATGAGTTGCCGACGCCGCAGGAAATCTGCGACATCCTTGATGAGTACGTCATTGATCAAGTGCAGGCGAAGAAGATTCTGGCCGTTGCCGTCTACAACCACTACAAGCGCCTCAAAGCCAGCCCTAAGGATGCCGAAGTGGAGCTGGCCAAATCCAACATTCTGTTGATTGGTCCCACCGGTTCTGGCAAGACTCTCCTCGCGCAGACGCTCGCCAAGATCATCAACGTCCCCTTCGCCATCGCCGACGCGACGACACTGACCGAGGCCGGGTACGTCGGCGAAGACGTCGAGAACATCATCGTGCAGCTCCTGCAAAACGCCGATCACGACGTCGAGCGGGCGCAGCGCGGCATCGTCTACATCGACGAGATCGACAAGATCAGCCGCAAGAGCGACAACCCCAGCATCACCCGCGACGTG
>JAYVUH010000020.1:0-8719 GCA_043788115.1 Burkholderiales bacterium | reverse complement strand
CGCCTTGTCGAGGCGCTCGCGTTCAACCTCAGAGAAAAACAGCCGACCTGTCAACGGACGATAGGTGGTGGATACCGGATCCGGCGTGTAGGCCTTGTCTGATGCGGCGGTGCTTGGCGGCGGCGTCTTGGTCGCAGGCGGCTGCGCGACCGTCAGTGTGGTGATCAGCGACAAGAAGATAAAAGTGATGGTTTGCATCAGCGTGCCTTTGCCGGTTGCGCGGCAGCAGTACCAGTGGCAGATGCAACCACCGGCGCAGCGTGTTTATCGACCAGCGTAATCCACTCAAACGAACAGTCCGCGTCAAGGGCGGACACCAGCACTAGTGCAGCCGCCTCGCCGCTAGCACTGTCACCAGCCTTACCGCCGCTCAGTGGTGTGGTCGCTGCGGCCGCGCGCTGGTTGCGTGCCAAGGCGCAGCGTTCGGCGGGAAACAGGCCGCGCTGCATGCGCGAAAACTCGTCGAGAAAGGCGAGCAAGTCTCCATCATGAATCGCGCTCGCCTTGACGCGCAGCCTGCTGCCCATCGCATTGACTGCGGAAATGGTCGTGCCGCCGGCCAGCTTGAGCGGCCGTTGCGCGCCGAGTTCATATTCAAGCGAAGTGATGCCGTGCCGTTGTTTGAGGGTCTCCATTGCATCGAGAAAATCGAGCCGGGCTTCAGACACGAACATGCCCCTAGCAACCAGTGCCTTGTAGGTGTCCTCCGAATTGCGCAAATCGTCACGCTGCTGCTTGGCACTCCCCAGGCGCGCTTGCGCGTCGTTAAGGCGACGCTGAGCCTGAACATTACTGACTTTCTCGGACTGCCAGAAAAAATAGCTTCCCACGACCAGAAAGATCGCCACGCTAATGCCCGCACCGAGCACAAGATAGGAAAACTTGAGCGCGGCGAGGCCTTCTTTGCTCATCACGCTCATGTGCCTGGAACCTTTCGCGCAATGTGAATGGCGAATCCGACCTGCGTCGCGGTAACAGCAGCGCGATCGATTACCTTGAGACTGGCGAGGGAGCCCGGATCGACCGGCACCCGCGTGACGTTGACCGTGAGTTCAGGGTTGATCTGCAGCGCTTTGACCAACCGTTCAATCTCAGCCAGTGCACTGCGGATATTGCCGTCGAAAGGTTGGATCGCTGCATCTAGCACGGCAATATGATATTTGTTGCCGGACAAAGGGGGATCTACAGTATCTGCGGGTGAAGTCACAGGTGCGACAGCTGGGGTGCCGGCGCTACCCGCCTTGGTTTCGGAGGTAACCTGCCGGGTACCACTCGTGTTGGACGCCCCTGCTGCGATCCCCAAAGGGGTCGGCGGCGCAAACGTCGGATCGTTGTGTGTCGCCCAAAGAATCTGGTTCACGCGCACCTTCGGAAAATCGTCCAGCACTTTCGCGATCCCCGTCAGCATAATTGCCGGTGCTGCCGGCGAGGGCCGTATCTGTGAGTTAAAAAACGTACTCGTGTCGCGGACGGTATCGGTCGCCATCTTCTGCGTGCGCATGGAATTTACAACGGCCTGATACTCGGCTTGTAACGCGCCCTCGCGGCGACTGCGCTGCTCAATTTCTTGAGTGATCGTCGTCGCGTGGTATAGGTTGAACGCGGCACCCGTGGCACCAGCGGCAAGGATCGCCGCGGTCATGCCGAAGAGGGCGATGCGCGCGCGGCGGTACGCTGCAAAGCGGCTGTCGGGGGCTGCTGCAAAGTGGTTTTCCAATTTGCTGCGTGAATACAAGTGGCACAAGATTTCTTCCGCGTGCGACGACGTTGGCGCGGGTGAAATCTTAAGCTTGGCAGCAACCTCGTTGATGTCGAGAAACCGATAACGCAGCATTGGGTAGCTGCGGGTGGCTTCTTGCATCATCGCGCGGTCGCGTTCGTGTGCCAGCATGCAGACTTCCAGAGAGTCGGTCTCTGCAAAGAAGCGCAAGCTGTCCAAGTATTGCCAGGTGCGGCTGGTCTCAGCGGCAATTAATTCGCCCACGGAACGCGATTCGTCATACACAATCGGCGTCAGGCGGCTGAACTTGACTTGCTTGTCCTTGAAGTAGGTCTGCCGCAAACCAAAATCCGGAATGATGGTGACGAGCATTGTGTGCGGAAACGCGATGTCGAGCTCTTTGAGAAATCGGCTCGACAACACCGCCGATGAATACACGCCCTCGAGCGGGACGCGGTGACGTTCGAGCAGTGATATCAGCGGCTTCAGTAGATCGGCGTTCGTCACGGCATGCAAAAACACGCGGTCGTCGCGACGTCCTTCGTCTTCGCGCCCCTGCACAATGGCGTGGCGATAATGCGTCGAGCGGTAGATTTGTCCGAGCTTGCGATCAAGCACCGCCTGCAGATCCCCGCCGCGCAGATGCGGAATGGTATCGAGGCGGAAGTCCTCTTCGATCAAGTCCGTGACAAGGTAGGTCGGAATTGCGGCAAGCTTTTCGATGTGCGTATCGAACTCGGGAGTTTGCACGTCAGCGACCACGAAGTTTTCGCGCTCGACCAACTCGCCACCCTTGATGACCAAAGAGACCAGCTTGTCGTTCGTGAGGTACAAGAAATGCTTAGACACGCGTGTTCCTAGCGGATGGCCGTTTTGGCGATTACGTCATACATCGGCAAGAAAATCGTCATCAGGATGCCGATCAGGATGCCGCCAAGAACGACTGTGAGTGCTGGCTGGATCAGCTCTTGCAACTTCGACATCGTTTCTTTGACCTCGCGGTTATAAAAATAGCTCACGTTCAGCAATGCTGTATCCAGGCCGCCCGTGGACTCGCCAACTTTTAGCATTCGCAATACTAGCGGCGGGAATAGCCGCGCATTCTGGAATGCTTGGGTTATCCCGATGCCGTCATTGATGTCGCGCCCCACCCGCTTCAAGCCTTCCTCAAGCACTCGGTTGCCGACAATCTTTTCGGAAATCTGGATGCAATCCAGAACGCCCAACCCGGACTTATACATCAACGCAAAGTAGGTGGAAAAGCGCGCCAAAATGATCTTTTCGGTCAACGGCCCCATGATCGGCAGCTTCAAACTCAAGGCGTCAATCTTGTAGCGAAACTCCTCGTTTGTTTTGGCCAGCACGAACAGGACCACACCGCTGAGAATGGGTACGCCGAGACACAGGTACCAAAACTTCTTCATGAAAGCTGATACGGCGATCAGCGCCAAGGTCGCCTTTGGCGGATTTGGCGTCAACGCCTTCATCGTGATGGCCAGTTGCGGCACCAGAAAAATCATTAACGCAAAAACCACGCCGGTGATCACCGTACCGGCGAAGACCGGATACATCATGGCTTTCTTGACCTGTGCGGCGAGTTCGTCCTGCCACTTTAGGTTTTCAGTGAGCTGCGTCAGCACCTCGGGCAACTGGCCGGCGCGCTCGCCGGTCTGCACCAGCGCCACGAATACGGTATCAAAGGCCTGCGGGTGATTGGCCATCGCGTCCGAAAGCTTCAGCCCGCCCTCGATATCCTCCACCAAGCTTGCCACAATTTGCCTAAAGGAAGGATCCTCCAAGGTGTCGCGCAGATCGCACAGCGCCTCGATAATCGGAACGCCCGCCCGCAACAGCTGATCCATGTGGAAACAAAATGTGATGATCTCCTTGCGGGAGATTTTTCGAGCACGGGCTAGTGCGGATTTCTTGATGGACTCAAAGCGGATCAAGTCCATTTCTAGGCGCTTAAGACGCAGCTCTAGATCGATCGGGTTTGAGGCGTCGATGTTGCCAGTCTGAATCTGGCCCTCGTGATCAATCGCGCGATAGCTGAACGTTGCCATATACGGTCCGCCTAGTCGATGCGATCGGTCAGGTCAACGATGCGCGAGATCTCATCGAGATCGGTGTCGCCGAGCAGAACGCGGTTGATCGCATCCTCGGCAAGCGTCCGGAAGCCGCGCTTGCGCGCCGCTTCGCGGATCTCGCGGCCGGTCGCCCGTCTGGCGATCAGATCATCAAGCTCGCCATCCATGCGAAACAACTCCATGATCGCAATACGACCCTTGTAGCCGGTGTTGTCACACACGTCACAGCCAACGTGATTGAAGATTTGCCCTTTCCAGTCGCCGTCCACACCGAGGATACGGTGCGTCCCCTCATCTTCCGGGTGGTACGGCTGCTTGCATTTGCCGCACAAACGCCGGATGAGACGCTGCGCCACCACGCCGATAATATTTCCGGACATGAGGTCGGGTAGCACGCCGAGATCGAGCAGACGCGAGATCGCGCCGATCGCTGAGTTGGTGTGAAGCGTTGAATAGACTTGATGGCCGGTCATCGCGGCGCGAAACGCCATTTCAGCGGTGTCCTGATCGCGAATCTCGCCGACCAGAATCACGTCCGGATCCTGACGCATCATCGAACGAATGCCGGTGGCGAAATCAAGCTTCGCCATTTCGTTGACTGAGGTCTGGCGGATCATTGCCATCGGATACTCGACCGGATCTTCCAGCGTCATGATATTGACGCCTTCAGTGTTGACGTGATTCAGAATCGAATAGAGCGTGGTCGTCTTGCCCGAGCCGGTAGGGCCCGTGACAAGAATGATGCCTTCGGGACGCGCAATCATGAGGCGCAACATCTTGAGCTCATTCTCCTGCAGGCCCAGATCTTCCAACGCGACGATGCCCTTTTGCCGGTCAAGAATACGCAGAACCACGTTCTCGCCGTGTGTGGTGGGCTGCGCGGCGACACGAAAATCAATCGAGCGGCCGGACAGGGTCAGCGAAATGCGTCCATCCTGCGGTGCGCGCGTCTCGGCAATATTCATGCCCGAGATGACCTTGAGGCGCACCACCATTGCGCTCCAGTAGTTCTTGTGTAGCGATCGGATTTGCCGAAGCACACCGTCGATGCGGTAGCGAATCCGCAGAAATCCCTGCTCTGGTTCAAAGTGGATGTCCGAGGCGTTGCGTTTGACGGCATCGGCAAGCAGGGCGTCCACCAGACGAACGACCGGCTGGCTGTATTCGTCAAAATCGGTCGCGAGACTTTGGTAGTCGATTTCGCCGGTTTCGATTTCATTCAAGATGCCATCGATCGACAATTCGAATCCGTAGTGCTGCTCGATGGCAATGGCGATATCAGATTCGCGGGCGAGCACTTGTTCGATGCGAACGTCCTCACGGATGAGCGCGCGGATCTGGTCAGTTGCCACCACATTGGTCGGGTCGGCGACGGCGAGCATGAGCTTACGCGACGCCCGGTCATAATCGACCGGCAGCACTTGATAGCGTTTGGCAATATCTTTGGGCACCATCGACAGCGCCTCGTGGTCGATGATGGTGTTCGACAGATCGACGGCGACCTGGCCGAGGGTCTCTGACAGCGTGTCACGAATGGTTGCTTCGGTGACAAACCCAAGCATGACCAGCGTCTTGCCCAGTGGCGCTTTGGTCTTGCGCTGCTCGGTGAGCGCAATATTGAGCTGATCTTGAGAGATGACGCCGCGTGCGAGCAGCGACTGTCCAAGCGGTAGCTGGGAAAATGGCGTACTCATTTGCTGCAATTCAAGAATTCTTGGCGGGGGAAAGGCAAGGGTTATTTCCTGTTGGCGGGGCGGAAAATCATAGTCGATTGTACCAATCGCGTCTGCCGGCGCGTAGACGGTAATGGGTAGTGCTAGCGATTGCCACTGGCGGCGTTCGCGCCAGCGCTTGACTTGCCGGAAAGAGCGGCGATCCGACGGTCCACCGCCGCCGCGTCGAATTGACCTTTAGTGGTCGCTGCAAGCGCACGTTTGTAAAAGTCGGCCGCCGCAGCGCCCTGCCCCAAGTGGTCGAGGCTGACCGCAAGGTTGTAGTTGTAATCCGCATTTTGCGGCTGAAGTGTTGTGGCTTCGAAGTAGGCCTGCTGCGCGTCGCGCCACCGACCGCTCTCCGCGTAGAGGTTTCCCAGCAGAAAGTGCGCATTGGAGGCCGTTGGGTCCTGATTGACCAGCATTCGTAGCGCGACTTCCTGATCAGCACTGAATCTGAGCGCGCTGGGCGTCTGCGCGGCGGTGCCGCCAGCAAGGACAATCAATGCGGCGTTCGCAGTTGAATTCCGTGGATCGATTTCAATCACGCGTTGGTAGTGCCGGACAGCAAGCGCGGAATCGGCGGCGCTCCCGCTGCGCGCCGCGGCTGTCGCAAAACCCAGATGGGCATCCGTACTGTTACTGTTGGCGGCGATCGCCTCTGCATACTTTCGCTTGGCCAGGGGGTAGTCGCCCGACGCCAATGCCGCGTATCCAGCGCTCAATGCCGGATTGATCTGCGGGTCAGCCACTGCCTTCGCCGGCGTCAATTTGACTTTGCCCGTGTTGTTCGCGTTCGCTGCTGGTAACGCTTCAATCCCGCGGGCGATCTGCTCACGGGCGGTAGTCGGCTCGATTTTGGCGACGGTTGGCGCGCGTGCCTCTCGCAATTGCGTTGCCGGCGGCGGTAGCAACGGTGGCAGCGGCGCGTCGGCCTCTGGCGTGCGCGCGGCATCCGTCGTGGTTTCGGTCGCGTTGGTTAACGTACGCTCTTTGGCGGGATCTGCTGCTGGGGTTGGCGCGCTCTGGGGGGGCACCGGTTGCACATTTTTTGGCGCTGCCGCCGCGGAGGTTGACGTCCCAGTTCTGGCAATACTTGGGCGCGCGAACCGATTCATTTCGTTCCAGACATACCACCCGCCGACACCCAGTCCCGACAGCAGCAGGCCAATTAGTGGCAGCGCCCACTTTGCCTTGGTGCTGGGTTTGGTGGCTTGCTTTACAGCAAAGACGTTCTTGATCGCGTCGCGATTGGTCGAATCCAGTGTCGGCGTTGGAGGAGCTGGAGGAGCGACTATGATCGCAGGCTTCGCTGACACGTCGGACGGGTGACTCTCGATTGTGAATAGCTCGAGGGCCGGTACCTCGCTCGTGCGTGTCCCAGGTTCGGGCGGTGCTGCTCGCGTTCGGGCTGCCCGGAACGCGGCCGTCGCGGCGTGGGTAGAAGTCGGCGGGTTCGGTGAGGGCTTCCGATCAGCAACCTCGAGTTCATCCGCCAGCAATGCCTCCAAGGTCATTGGCGGTACGCCGATGGGTACCGCTGGCGTGGCCGATGGCAATGGAATTTGCGCTGCGGCGGGATTCAAACCAGACAGCGAGACCGGATCGATACCGCGCGTATCCACAACTTCGAGAGACAGTAGCGGAAACGATGGCGGTGGTTCAACCACGTCGCCAACATTGGGAGTTGTCGACGCTGCCGGAACCACAAGGTCGGCCTTGAGATCCGCTGTCTGGTCGGGAACATCGACTAGCTTGGGCGATTCGCTGGCCTGCAGAGCCGCGTTTTCCGCGCGTTCGACGGCCATTCCGGCTGCTGCCTCAGCTTTCGCGCGCTTGGCATCTTCCGCACGTTTCAGCGCATCGAGGAGCAGGCTCACGTGCTACCTCACGGTTTTGGCTGTACCGGAGCGGAGATCGTCGGGATCGGCAAAGAGACGACCGGCTCGGCATCTTTAAAAAACCGGCCATCTGGCAGGAAGCGTTTGTACTCACTCATGTCAGTTTCGACGCTAGCGTCTTTGATGACGATTGGGCGGATGAACACGATCAGCTCGGATTTTTTCCCCGCGTCATTGCGATAACTGACGGCATCGCCAAAGACTGGAATTTTGGAGAGGTAGGGTAGACCGTCGCGTGTAGATTTGAAGCTGTCTTGCATTAGTCCACCGAGTACGGCGGTCTGTCCGGAAGAAACACGCAAAACCGTTTCAAATTCGCGTGTTTGAATCACAGGAATCCGGCTCGGAATCTGAGTAGACGTTGTACCCAGCACCGGGCTGCTATTGACAATAATTAGGCCTGGATTCGGGTCCTGAATCTGTCCGACAATCTTGGTGATGCTGGGGCGGATGTTGAGCGTGACAACATCATTTTCGCCGATCTGCGGCGTCACACTCAATACCAGACCTTCCGGAACGATGTTGGGCGTTGACTCATACGACGGCGCGGTGTTGCCGCTGGAACTGGTCTGTCCCGCGGTGGTTTTGATCGTGAAATAAACCGCGTTCTCTACCACCTTCATGACAGCGGTCTGATTGTTCAAGGTCGTCGTGCGTGGACTCGAAAGGACCTTTGCAGTGCCGAATGAACTCAACAGCTTTATCGCACTTGAAATACTGCCGCCAACAGCGGCATTAGGGTTCGAATAGCCTAACGAGAAAAAATTGCTGGCCAAATTGGTGGTCCCGTTGGCCGTCACATTGCTTTGCGTCAATTGCTGCCGGAACGTGTAGCCCAGCCCCTGCAGCCCGACTGCCGACCAGTCGACGCCTGACTGGTAGCCGTCGTTGAGTTCAATCTCGACGATGGTTGCCTCGATCAGCACCTGACGCTTCGCCGCGCTGGCGACGAGTTCAATGAACTGGCCCACCTTTTCATGTTGTCGGGATGTGCCGCGCACCGACAGCGTGCCCGTTTCGGGGTTCACGATAACCGATGCTGCCTCTCGGAAGGTCAACGTCTGGGTGGACTGTTCATTCTGCGCTTGTGCCTCGCCGGGGCCAATCGTGGTGGTTTGGCCGCGACCCGTCGCACGCGATGCCGCCGATTGGGTACGGCTTGCCGCGGTGGATGACCCTTGCGTCTGCCCGCGCACCACCGTCTCCGAACTTCCTTCAGGCAGCAACTTGTCGGTCTCTCGCAGCAAGTCCTTGATATTCTTTTCGAGGTTTTCCCAGAAGCGATTCTTCGACGTATTG
>JAYVUH010000019.1:0-16709 GCA_043788115.1 Burkholderiales bacterium | reverse complement strand
AGCGCAACGTTCGCGCGTTCCCGGAGTTGCAACCCGAAATCGTGTGGGACGGGTTCAACCTAGCCGATCCCGTCGTCGGCGGTTACAAACCGGAGAACATCGCGTTGCGACGAGCTATGATCATGGCGCATGACATCAATTCGGAAATCAATATCGTACGCAGCGGGCAGGCGAAACGCATGTATGGTCCGATCGGACCCGGTGTGGTCGGCTACGACCCAAGCTTTAGAGCCGTCGAGCAGGACTACAACCCTGCGGGCGCCAAAGCGATGCTCGATATGTACGGCTATGTCGACAAGAACGGCGATGGCTGGCGCGATATGCCCGACGGTAAGCCGTTGACGGTTGAATATAAATATCAGGCTAATGAACAAGAGCAACGGCAACGCGCGTCGCTTTGGGTTAAGTGTATGGCCGCTATCGGCATCCGAATGACCGCGCGTGAGGTGCAGTTTGCCGACCTGATTAAAGATCGGAAGGTCGGCAAATTTCAGATGTCGGGAATTGCTTGGATTGCGGACTATCCGGACGCGCAGAATTTCCTACAGCTGCTGTACGGACCTAACACCGATATCTCCAACGATTCGCGTTTCAAGCTCGCCGCCTACGACAAACTTTATTCGGAGGCGTTAAAGATACCGGATAGCGCCGAGCGCAATCGCTTGTACAACGAAATGAGCCGCCTTGCTGTCGCCTATGCGCCTTGGCGGTTTAGCGTGCATCGTCAGTTCACACACTTCATCAATCCGTGGGTGAAGGGTTACAAGAAGCATCCAATTCTTTATACCAGTTTTAAGTATCTCGACGTCGATGTTGAGATGCAACAGAAAGTCATGCAACAGTAAGCATTTGAATTCAACGTAACATCGCTTAACAACAGGGAGGCCCATGGGCGCCTACGTACTACGACGAATCGGACAGATGATCCCCACGCTGGCGGGCGTGATGCTGCTCATCTTTGTGCTGTTTAACGCAGTCGGTGGCGACCCGGCGCTGGTGTTGGCGGGCAAGATCACCAACAAAGAGCAGATTGAAAACATCCGCAAGCAGCTCGGCGTAGACCAACCGTATCACGTGCAGCTCGGCTACTTTGCCTTTGAAGTCGCAACTGGATTTACCTGCACCTGGCGCTCATTTATGGAGCAGCCCGACGCGGCCAAAGCCTCGGCGAAAGCAGACCCCAAAGCTGACCCTAAGGCGGACACCAAGGCGGACACCAAGGCGGACCCAAAATCCACTGCAAAAGCGGCGCCACCGAGTGGCTGTCAGGCGGTGCGCTCGTGGGCCACCAACGAAGAAGTGCCAAAAATTCTGATGACGCGCATCGGGCCAACGCTGACCATCATGGTGCCGGTGCTGTTGTTGGAAACCATCATCGCTGTGCTTCTGGCCATTGGCGTCGCCTATGTGCGCGGCACGCTGACCGACCGCATGATCATGATGATCTGCACCGTCGCGATGTCGATTTCCTTTCTGGTCTACATCATCGTCGCGCAGTACTACTTTGGCTTCAAGTGGGGCGTGTTCCCGGTGCAGGGCTGGAGTGATAACTTCTGGAAAAACGTCGCGACCTACGCGCCGCTGCCGGTGATGCTGGCGATCTTCGTCGGGCTCGCACCAGCCCTCAGGTTGTATCGCAGTTTCTTTCTTGACGAAATCAATAACGATTATGTGCGGACCGCGCGCGCCAAGGGCTTGTCCGAGAACACCGTGCTGCTCAAGCACGTGATGCGTAATGCGCTGATTCCGATCATCACCAACGTCGGCATCGCGATTCCCAGTTTGTTTGTCGGCTCGTTTCTGTTGGAATCGTTCTTCTCCATCCCGGGGCTGGGCCGTGAAATTCTGGTGGCAGTGAACCGCTCCGACTTCCCGGTGATCAAGGCCGCTACTGTCTATCTGGCCATGATTACCATGATCATCAACTTGCTGGTTGATGTGGCCTACAAAGCCATCGATCCACGGGTGACTTTCAAGTGACAGATTTTCTTAAAAAATTTCGTAGAAATTTTTTGTAGAAAATCGTCATCCCCACAAAGGTGGGGATTCAATTTTTTTGCAGCAAAGGAACTGACTATGAGTGCTGTCCTAACCTCCCCGCCAACTGCACCTCCCCGCCATCAGGCATCCCCGGGCCTCTGGACGCTGGCGTGGCGCCGACTTAAACGTGACAAGATCGGCATGGTGGCGCTCGTCGTCGTGATCTTCTTCCTGATGCTCATGATCGGCTCCTACGCCGGTGTGATCGCGAAAAACTGGGCCAAGGAAGTCGGCGTCTCGTATGCGAACCCATCGTTTATGGCGGGTGCCGAAAATCTGGAGGCGGCGCAGGCGGCCACCAAGGACACTGGGGCGAAGGTGCGCTACGTTGATTTGTCGGATATCGACCCGCTGGCACCGAAATACGCCGAGTGGGAAAAACGCACCGCAGAGATCAAGATCACCGATACGCCACGCGCGGATACGTTGCTATTCGGCGGAGACAAGTGGGGACGAGACGTGATCCAGAAGGCGATCAAGGGTGCCGAGACATCCATCTTCGTCGGGCTGGTTGCCGCATTGCTCGCCACCATGATTGGTACTGTACTGGGTGCCATTTCGGGCTACAAGGGCGGCAGAGTTGGCGATTTTCTGGAGTGGTTCTACAACGTCTTTACGTCCATTCCGTACATCCTGCTCATTCTGGCGTTCGCTGCCGTTTTCAAGCGCGGCATCGATACCATTATTTTCATTCTCGCCTTCACGGGTTGGACCGGCATCTATCGTCTGGTGCGTGCCGAGTACATCAAGCACGCGTCACGCGAATATGTGAAAGCGGCGCAAGCGATCGGTGCGACCCATACCCGACGCATGTTCGTCCACATCCTGCCCAACGTATCTCACGTCTGTCTGGTGCAGCTTTCGTCGCATGTCGTGCAGTTCATCAAGGCTGAAGTCATCCTCTCGTTCCTCGGGCTCGGTGTGCCCGTCGATTCGGTCTCGTGGGGCACGATGCTCGCGGAGGCCCAGTCGGAACTTGTCATCGGCAAGTGGTGGCAATTGGTGGCCGCGTCGGTGTCGATGGCGCTGCTGGTAACGGCATTTTCGATGCTTACGGATTCGCTGCGCGATGCGCTCGATCCCAAAATAAAGTGATTGATTTTCTTACGAAAATCAATCATCCCCGCGTAGGCGGGGATCCAAGTTCTACATTTTTGCTAATTTGCGCGGCAAATTCGCTTACGAAAATCAATCATCCCCGCGCAGGCGGGGATCCAAGTTATACATTTTTTCTAATTTGCGCGGCAAATTCGCTTATGAAAATCAATCATCCCCGCGCAGGCGGGGATCCAAGTTCTACAAATTGAGTCACGTTGCTAAAAAGTAAAGGCGCAACATGGATAACCTGCTAGAAGTACAAAACCTCGACGTCAAATTCCGGCTCGACGGCGGCACCATCTTCGAGGCTGTCAAAGGCGTGTCGTTCGACGTACCGCGCAATTCCACTGTCGCACTGGTCGGTGAATCCGGCTCCGGTAAATCGGTTTCTGCCATGTCGATCATCCGTTTGCTGCCACCCGAGCAAGCGATTGTGTCGCCGGACAGTAAGGTCATGTTCAACGGTACCAACCTGTTGAAGGAAAGTGATGCCGCAATGCGCAGTGTGCGCGGCAAGGACATCTCGGTCATTTTCCAAGAGCCGATGACATCGCTTAATCCGGTGTTCACCTGCGGCGATCAAATCGCCGAGACGCTGCGGCTGCACATCGGCATGACGCGCAAGCAGGCGTGGGCGCGTGCGGAAGAATTGATGAATGAAGTCGGTATCCCAACCCCGAAGCTTCGCATGCATTCGTTCCCGCATGAGATGTCGGGCGGACAGCAGCAACGGGTGATGATCGCCATGGCGATTGCGTGCGAACCAAAGCTGCTGATCGCCGACGAGCCGACTACAGCGCTCGACGTGACGATTCAAAAACAGATTCTCGATTTGATCGCGGCATTGCAACAGAAGCACCACATGTCGGTGCTCTTTATTACCCACGACCTCGCCGTCGTCGGCGAAATTGCCGACCATGTGGTGGTGATGCAAAGCGGTGAGATCAAAGAGAAGGGCACCGCCAAAATGATTTTTGAAACACCGCAGCATCCTTACACGAAGGCGCTACTGTCGTGCCGGCCGAATGTGGATTCCAGGCCCAAGCGCCTGCCTGTGATCGACGATTTCATGCGCCCGGAAGGGTTGCGACCGGAGAACATCACGCAGCAAACGCGTGGATATGCTCCCGATGACCAGATCGTACTGGAAGTCAAAAACCTGTCGAAGAAATTTCAGCTCAAGGATGGCCTGTTCAAGAAGCGCGAAGTTGCAGCGGTGAAAGATGCCTCGTTCAAGTTGGCGCGTGGCAAGACCCTCGGCTTGGTCGGCGAATCTGGCTCCGGTAAAACCACGGTCGGTCTGACGTTGATGCGCCTGCACGACGCATCTGGAGGTGAAGTGCTGTTCGACGGCGTTGACTTGCTCAAGCTCTCCGAGCGCGACATGATGAAGTACAAGCGCCGCATCCAGATCGTATTCCAAAACCCCTATGCGTCATTGAACCCGCGCTTTACAGTCGGCCAGATATTGCTCGAGCCGATGGTTATCCACAAGATTGGTGCAAATGAGCAAGAGCGCGTGCAAATGGCGATGGCACTCCTAAAGCGCGTCGGTATGCCCGAGGTGTCGTTCTACAAATACCCGCACGAGTTTTCCGGCGGACAGCGTCAACGCATCGCCATCGCGCGCTGTTTGACGATGAAGCCGGATGTGCTGATCTGCGACGAATCTGTCTCGGCGCTCGATGTATCCGTACAAGCGCAGGTACTCAATCTCTTGCAGGACCTGCAAGACGAATACAAGATGAGCTATATCTTCATCTCGCATGACCTCGCTGTTGTGAAGTACATCTCGGATCAGGTGATGGTGATGTCTGAAGGCGATGTCATCGAAGTCGCCAACGCCGATGATATTTATCTCAACCCGCAGCAGGAATACACCAAGAAATTGTTGGGATCCATTCCAAAAGGTTGGCAGGGCGAGGCCAGCGCCAAAGCGGCGTAGCGCCATCGCTCCGCACCACACTCACATCAACCCACGCTGATGCGGGCACCCGGTCGCAGCACCGAATTGGCTTTCATGCGGTTGAGTGACAGCAGGGCATCCACACTGGTCTGGAACTTTTTCGCGATGGCGTAGAGCGTATCGCCGTTACGCACGGTGTAGGTGGAAGTCTGCATTGCCTTCGTTGGTCGCGACTTCGTAGCGACATTTGCGCCACGGGCCGACGCTGTCGTTGTGCCCGAGGGTGGCGGCTCGGCGGCAGCGACGAAATTGGCAGCAGCCGTAGTAGGGACACGAAGTACCTGTCCGACATTGACCGTGTTGCCAGCCAATTGATTTTCAGACTTGATATCGTTGAGCGGTAGACCGGCACGTTTTGCGATCGAGAACAGTGTGTCGCCTTTGATCACATGGTATTGCATCCACGACGAGACGGTTGCGTCCGCAGTTTCAGCTGCGGGTCTGGCTGCCGTGTTGGCGATCATGTTCACCACTCCACTCGTCGCGGCCTGCGGCTGGTCGCTGCTGGTCGCGACCGTTTGGGTTGTGAGTGGCGCGGGCTCCAGTTTGACGACGCGTCCGAGTCCGCCGAATTGGATCGGGTCAGCCTTGGACGGGCCCTTGATGAGCGGCCCGTCGTCGCCGTCAGTGACAGTCCCATGGAGTTGTTCACGCTTGAGCGCAACTTTGCGTTCGAACGCGTCACGTATCTCATTGGCGTCTTTAGGATTGGGCGCCATGAATGTGGCGGGCTGGGTGAACTTGCCTTTTTTTTCTTTGAATGGGCCGTTGGTCGCGCGCAGGTAAGCCGCGGTCATGCCGTGCCGCCGTGCCACGGCATCAACAGAATCGCCGCGCTTGGCCGAGACCGTGGTCCATGACACCATCGGCGCATTCAGGGTGCGGTAAAGCTCGATGTTGAACTTGAAGATATCAGCGTGCTCGATGGGTACCAGGAAGTGGCCGGTACCAGTTGACGCAACCGGTCTGTTGAACGAAGGGTTGAGTTGAGCAAACTCAGCGGGTTCCATTTCGGCCAGCTTGGCGGCGAGGCTGACGTCAATCTTCTCCGGTGCCGGCACCATCGTGAAAAATGGCCGGTTTTCTACCGCGGGCAGGTTGATGCCATAGCTACCTGGAGAGAGGATGATGTTCTTCACCGCGATGAGCTTGGGTACGTAGGCGCGCGTCTCGTTCGGTAGTCGAAGGTTCACGAAGTCGGTGGGTAGCCCCTTGCGCTGATTTAACGCGATGGCACGCCCAACGCAGCCCTCGCCACAGTTGTAAGCGGCGAACGCCAGCTCCCACGAATTGAACATGCCGTACAGCTTGGTCAGGTAGTCGAGCGCCGCGTTGGTGGAGAGCAACACGTCGCGCCGGTTGTCCGTCATCCAGTCTTGCGTAAGGCCGAAGTTTTTGCCGGTCGATGGAATGAACTGCCACATGCCTGATGCGTTGGCGCGCGAGTAGGCCTGCGGATTGAAGGCGCTCTCGATAATCGGCAGCAACACGATTTCGGTCGGTAAGCCGCGGCGTTCGACTTCTTCGACGATGTGATACATGTAGCGTGCACCGCGCTCGACAAAACGCTGGATGTAGTCGGGGCGATTGGCATACCATAGCTCCTGGTTTTGTACCAGCGGTGAAGACAGCTCAGGCATCGCGAAGCCGCGTCGGACGCGCTGCCAAAGATCCTTCTCTACGGCTGGCAAGTCAATGGTTGGTGCCGACAACGGCGCGCCATTGTCTCTAAGAGCCGCCGTTGGCTCTGCTGGTTTCGTGGTTGCGGTTGGCGCGACGGCTGCAGTGGGAATTTGCCCCCAACTTGGGAAGCACGCGAGGAGGCTCAGGCAAACGGCCGGAATGAACGTGCGAAATTTAAGCATGCGCCAATTATAGCGGGGGGCCTCGTCTGGGCTGACTGCTGTAGGCTAGGTAATTCCTTATTGAAACGCGGTCCAAGGTGGTGTAGCGTAGAGGGCGTATAAAAAGTCAGCCACAAGCGATACGCCTGCGCTCTGCAATCTGTAGTGCGTCGGCCGATAAGATCAAGACAGTACGGGAGAGTCTATGTTTAACGCCAGTTTCGGGGCCGCGTCAGTGGCAATGTTTGGTTGTACGATCAGCACGCTGTCAACGCGTTCGCCGCGAGACGCGATGGCTTGGTGCACGTCGGTGGCAAAAGTCTGCCTCGTTGCGCTGACGCTGTCCGCCGTTGCAACAGATGCGAGTGCACAGCAACCATTACCCGATCCTTCATTACTGCTGGTCAGAAATGCACTAACCCGTGGTGTTGCCCGACAGGCAGACGGCAAATTGCTGGTCCTCGGTGGTGGCGCGACCGACTTTCGGTTTATCAGTGGTGGCCCAAGCCCTACATTTTCTGCTTCCGCGTTCAAGGAAGGACTGTTACGTTTGAACGCTGATGGCTCGCTCGACACCTCGTTCAACGTGGTGGTGGACGAAGACAGCAACGGGAACACGGGCAATATTTTCGACATCAAGCTATTTGGCAACTTTGCGTATGTCGTCGGTGACTTCCAGTCGATTGGCGGCGTGCGTCGAAACGGGCTGGCACGCATCAATATCGTGACCAATGCGGTTGACACCGCATGGAATCCCAACCCGGTAGGCCGTATTGCGGGCCAGCTTGCAGTTGGCTCGATTGCCATCGACGGCAGCGGTAATCTCTACACCTTCGGTAGCCTCTATGACATTGGCGGCAAATTGAATGTCCGCATGGCCAAAATTCCGGCCAGCTCGGCAAACGGCACTGCCGACCCGACATTCGACGGGCGTCAAGTTACCGTCAACTTGACGCAAGAAATCGAGGCTAACGGCATGGCGGTTTCCGCCAATGGTGCGGTCTATGTGTTCGGGCGGCGTCCGAATCCAACGGGCTCGCAGAATACGCGGATCTATAAGATCAATCCACTGACGGGCGTGCAGGATACGACATGGTTGCCCGACTTGGCGGCCATCGATATGTTTGTCAACCAAGTCATCGCCGATGCGAGTGGCGACATTTATGTAGCGGGTCAAGCCACTGGCACGGCGACGATCGGGGCTAACCTGACGTCGCCCTACAATCTGGTCAAACTCAGCGGCTCGACGGGGCAGGTGGCACCGGGCTGGGTCGGTGGGCGCAATGCACCGGGCGTTGCCCCGGGCGCGGCAGCCAACTACACGGTACGTGCGCACGCTGGCATCTCCCACGATGGCGCAGGGAGCTTGTACGCATTTGCGGTTCGTTTTTTTAGCGACATCACAGAGACGTTTCCGGCCAAATACGACGCAAACACCGGGCTGCCAGACCCTGCATTTGTGGGACGCAATATTGCTGGATCAAATGCATTGACAGGCTACATCACTGCCACGCCTGAGGCGGTTTATATCGAGGGTCCCGGCTACTACGGATCTGTGCGCACCGGTTCCGTGCTGAAACTCGATCGCGCCACTGGCGCGTTGCTGCCGAGCTTTAGTGTAAATCTTAAGAATGAAGGCCTTGTCTCGTCATCCACTAGGCTCGCCGACGGACGCGTGATTATGGCCGGCGCGTTTCAGGAAGCTAACGGCGTGGCGTTGAATAACCTCATTCGCTTCAATGCCGATGGCACCTTCGACCCGACTTTTACCAGCGGACCCAGTGGGCTGGTGATTGGTATCAAGGATATCCTCGGCAAACTCTACGTCAGCGGTGGCTTTAACTTTTCTGGGTCGTCGGCGCGCGAGCGGGTCGCCCGATATGACAGTGCGAGCGGCGCGCTTGATCCAAGCTGGGCGCCGGTGATCGACGGTAGCGCGCGCGCATTTGCAGGCGATGCCGACAACATCTACATGGTCGGCGGCTTCTACACGGTCAACGGCGTGGTGACCAATTGCGTCGCCAAAGTCTCGTCTGCCAGCGCGCAGGTCGACACTAACTGGCGCCCACTTTTGGCTAACGTGTCCTTCGGAAGTTTGTGCCAGCGATCAATCGCCAAAGCAGGCAATTTTGTGTACCTGGGCCTCCCATTCAACCAGGGCTTCTTGGGCGCGCCGCGGATTGTGGTCAACGGCCAGAATCGCACGCTGGGGCGCGTTGATGCCATCACCGGGCAGGTCGATAACGCTTGGGACCCAGCCCCGATTAATGTGGCCGGAGCCGCCAGTCCTGTCAGTGCAATGGAATACGATGGCACCAATCTGTATGTGAGTGGAAGTTTCAGTCGCATCGCCGGCGTGAACACGCGTTTGGCCAAGATTGCCGGTGCCACGGGTGCCATTGATGCGAGCTTCGTGCAGCCGCTCACCGGTATCCCGAACAACCCTACATGGATTCGCTCGGCGCCGAGCGGTGTGTTTTTGGTTGGTTCGGAATTCAACACATCAAACACCAACAAGGTGCGTGTATTCGTTTGGAAAATTCGGCCAGATGCAACACGCGATACCGCATGGGTGCCGAGCTTTGAGGACAACGATCAGCAGAATGCATTCAATTCGGCGGTCGAGCCGTTGGGCGCGTCGCGCGTACTGGTTGGCCAGGCGTTTGGCCCCAAGGGCGACTTGGTTCCAGTCACCGTGGGCGGAAGTCCGGCGTACCGTTTGCCGGGCACCGGGGGCCTGTCTATTGCTGCGTTTAGCGTTGTTGCACCTACCAGCCTCAAGCTCGCGATTAATGGGCGCGGCACAGTGGACGTAACCAGCAATGGCGGTGCAGCTAATGTGCAGTGCTTCGACTGTAAAGGGGGGCCCTTCACCTATGATTTCGACACTGCCTCAACCGTCACTCTTACAGCACGTCCGTCTCCCGGCTGGGTGTTCGTCGGCTGGCAGGGCACCAACGGTGCTGCAGCTTGCACGACCACTGGCCCGTGCGTGCTGACGCTCAACGCTTCCACCAATGTCTCGGCGTCGTTCCGCAACGTCGCAAACTTGATCGAGCAATAGCAACGCCTGCCGACTACCGAAGCGAAATCGCCTCCGCCGCCAGCTTGGCGATTTCGCTTTCGGTCATCCGCACCAAATGCCACTCCGGCATGATGGCCGCGCCGAGTGAACGGTAGAAATCAATCGACGGTTTGTTCCAGTCGAGTACGCGCCACTCAAACCGTCCGTAGCCGCGCTGCTGGGCCAGTTGCGCTAGGTAGATCAACAGCGCCTTGCCGTGCCCGCGGCCGCGTGCTTCGGGGATGACGAACAGATCTTCCAGATACAAACCGCTCTTGCACAGGAAGGTTGAGAAGGTCGTGAAGTAGAGCGCGAAGCCAATCGTTTTGCCGGCTTCAGAAATGAGCACACATTCGCAAGAAGGCTTCTGGCCAAACAGCGCGTCGTTGAGCATGTCGACGTTACCGCTGACCATGTGCTCAAGTTTTTCGTACACGGCCAGTTGCTGGATCAGTTGAAGGATAGATGGCACATCTGCTACGGTTGCCAATCGGATATCGTGCGAATTCAAAGGCATGCGTGGTCCTGTTATTCGATTTCTAATTCATTGGTGCATTAATGATTCAAATTCAATACCAGTAGCCTGCAAGAAGCATAGCGTATTGCAGGGCGGTCATCACACAAGTACCGTCCCGCATTGCGCTACGCTCCATGGCGGGCTACCCTGTTAATAAATGATTAATAGTTTGGAAATGGAATTAGGGAACCTCTGATTAAGTCCATTTCGTCGCTTCGATGTTGCCAAATGAGGTTATTGCTCACGCAAGAAATTCTCCTTACATATCAGACATATGCTGCGTCAAATTTCTTGCGCTCGCGCCTAGTCTGACTTAGAACTGAACTTAATCGGAGATTCCTTAGAAGTGGTTCTTCCATTCGCGAATCGCACCAAACACAAGATCTGGTGCGGCGTTTGGGCCGATATTGCCTGAAGATGCGCGCTGCGCGGCGAGTTTGACTGTCGTTTTATCCCAACGCAGGAATGGATTGGTGGCGCGCTCCATGGCGATGGTGGAAGGTAGTGTGGGTTCACCGCGCGCACGCGTAGCGGTGTCGAATGCGATCCGTTGTTGAAGAGCCGCGTTGTCTGGCTCAACCGCCAGGGCGAAACGTAGATTCGCCAAGGTGTACTCGTGCGCGCAAAAAAAAGTGGTGTCTGGCGGCAATGAACGGAGTTTGGCAAGCGAGGTCTGCATTTGTTTGGCAGTGCCCTCAAACAATCGTCCACAACCGCCACCGAACAACGTGTCGCCACAAAACAGCCAGCCTGCTGTGGGACTGTAGAAGGCGATATGTCCGGCTGTGTGGCCTGGCACTTCAATCACGTCAAGTCGAATCTTGGGGGTCTTCAATGAGACGATATCGCCTTCGCTCAGGCTGACGTTGCGCGACGGAATGTCTTCATTTGCCGGGCCGTATACCTGAATGCGATTCGATGGGTACCGTTCCAACAGCGCGGCAATTCCACCGACATGATCGCCGTGATGATGTGTGATTAAAATCGCGGTGAGGGCAAGGGACTTCCGTTCAAGGTAGTCGATGACTGGCGCGGCATCGCCCGGGTCAACCACCGCCGCGCAGGTGCCGTCGTCGATTACCCACAAGTAGTTGTCGTTGAATGCAGGAACGGGAAAAACATTGAGCATAGAATCGAGCGCGCAAAAACTTGTGGTTAGGCTTCGGGTTAAAATTTGCATATGAAAAGTGACGTCCCCGCCAGTTTAGCCGAGTGGTTGCAAAGCCCCTTGGGCGCGTACACGCTTGAGCGCGAGCGGGCGTGGCTTGACGCCACCACGCCGGACATCTTTGGCTATCACGCCATCCAGCTTGGGCTGCCAGCATTCGATTTGTTGCGCGAGTCGCGCATCACCCAATTGCACCGAGTTTGCCCTGTTGATGGTGCGGCCACGGTGCGGGCACAGTTTCATGAACTGCCGTTCGATGCGCAGTCCATCGATCTTTGCCTGTTGCCGCATACGCTTGAGTTTTCGCACAATCCGCATGAGGTGTTGCGTGAGGTGGATCGCGTCATGCGCCCCGAGGGACGCATCCTGATTGTCGGCTTCAACCCGTGGAGCCTGTACGGTGTGCGCCGCGCCTGGTCGTCGCACGGCGCGCCGTGGGACGGTCATTTTGTGTCGCTGGTGCGTATGAAAGACTGGCTACAGTTGCTCAGCTTTGAGCCGGCTGCGGGCAAGCTGGCGTGCTACATCCCGCCATTCGCCAGCCAAAAATGGCAACGCCGATTGGATTTTATGGAAGCGACCGGTGATCGTTGGTGGGGGGTGGCTGGCGGCGTTTATATGCTCGAGGCTATTAAGCGCGTGCAGGGCATGCGCTTGATCACGCCAAAATGGAGTGAGCGAGCCAATAAAGAACGCAAATACGCGACGGCGGCGAATCGTAGCGCGCATTTGCGGGTCGTGAAGTAGTGGCAGAAGTTGTCATCTATGCCGACGGTGCTTGCAAGGGAAATCCGGGGCTCGGCGGTTGGGGCGCATTGTTAAGCTTTGGTGCCACCGAGCGCGAACTTTTCGGCGGCGAGGCCAACACGACAAACAATCGCATGGAACTGCGTGCGGTGATCGAAGCCCTCGCCGTGCTTACGCGCGAGTGTCAGGTCATCGTCTACACCGACTCCTCTTATGTGCAGAAGGGAATCTCGGAATGGATCCACGGCTGGAAACGCAATGGTTGGCGTACCTCTGACAAGAAGCCGGTCAAGAACGATGATCTGTGGCGTCAACTCGATGCGCTGGTCGCGCAGCACCAAATCGAGTTTCGCTGGGTCAAGGGACACGCAGGCAATGAGGGCAACGAACGGGCCGACCAGTTGGCCAATCGTGGTGTCAGCATGGCCGTAGCAGGGTAGTCGGACAGGGAGCATCACCACGTTATGGCAAGACTCATTTTTCTAGATACCGAGACCACCGGCTTGGAAGCCGCGCAGGGTCATCGCGTGGTCGAAATCGCCTGCATCGAAATGGTCAATCGCCGATTGACCAAGCAAGACTTCCACTCCTACCTGAACCCGGAACGGGATAGTGACCCGGCAGCGCAGCAAATTCACGGACTTTCCACAGAATTTCTTGCGGACAAACCCAAATTCGGCGATATCGCGAAGGACTTCCTGAACTACATCGTGGACGGCGAGTTGGTCATTCATAACGCCGCGTTCGACGTCGGATTCCTCAACGCCGAACTGGCGCGCGTCAATCTGCCGCCGATCACCACCATCGCTGGGGCAGCGGACGCTAAAAGGACGATCACCGATACCTGGAAAATGGCGCGTGAACAGTTTCCCGGCAAGAAGAATTCGCTGGATGCGCTCTGCGAACGTTTCGATATTGATAACAGCGAACGCAAACTGCATGGTGCCTTGCTCGATGCGGGGCTGTTGGCCGAGGTATATCTAGCGCTGACGCGCGGGCAGGACAGTCTCGATATTGGACTCGGCGCGGGCGGCGGCGCGGCCAGACTGCCCAACGAGGGGGGGCTTGTAAGGCCGCCGAACCTGCGAGTCAACTTCGCCACGGGTGGCGATCTCGCCGAACACGCGGCGATGGTCGAGCGTTTGCAGGAGGCCTCAGGTGGCAAGGCGGTCTGGGCCTTGTGGGGGGTGGCCGCCGCGGGCGCGGACGTGGAAAAAAAGGACTTGCCGCGTGGTTAGGGCCAGTCGGGCGCGACCAACTAGGGCGACGGCGCTCGCCACGCGTGGGCAGCCGCGCCCTCATCACCCCGTGATATAATTTTTTGGTTGTTTTTGCCGTCTTTTTGCGCCAATTCTTCCAAATTCACGACAACGCTGTCGAACTCATGAAAAAAATCACACTTCTGTTTTCTTCGGTCCTGAGCGTGCTCGCGAGTAGCGCGATGGCGCAGGCACCTACCGCAACTGCCGCAATTGCCGCAATTGCCAAGGGCGACGCGGCAGCCGGTCGCCAAAAGGCGGTGGCCGTGTGTTCCGGTTGCCACGGGATTTCCGGCACCAAAACGGCCTTCCCCGAGGTCTACAACGTGCCCAAGATTGGCGGCCAGAACGAAGCCTATCTGGTTGCTGCCCTGCAAGGCTATCGGAGCGGTGAGCGCTACAACGCCACCATGAAGGGATTGGCCACCGCCCTGACCGAAAAAGAAGTCGTCAATATCGCTGCCTACTACGCGCAATCTGGCGCAGCCGGAAAGTAACAACATGAGAAAAAAACTTATTGTCGCCCTCGTATTTGCATGCCTGCCAATGCTCGCTTCGGCCAAAGGTAATGCGGAAGCTGGCGCAAAAAAAGCAGAAACCTGTAAAGCCTGTCACGGTGAGGGGGGCGGGAAGCCATTGCTGCCTGAGTATCCGGTGTTGGCCGGGCAGCACGCTGACTATTTGACGGCGGCACTTAATCAGTACAAATCTGGCAAGCGTAAGAACGCGCTGATGGCGGGTTTTTCAGCAGCACTGTCAGCGCAGGATATTAACGACTTAGCCGCTTACTTTGCCGCGCAAAAGTCGGACTTGAAGAACAAGTACTAGACGCTGCGTGTGTTACGCAAATGAAAAACCCGCTGCTGGCGGGTTTTTCATTTACCGGCAAGGCAGTTCAAATAAATCGCTGCGTCCGGCGCAGTTCGCGTGCGTTGCGCCTGCCAGATCATCTCGGCAAGACAGTCCATCATTGTGTGTTCGGCGTCCATCACGCTGCCGAGTGACGCGCACAGCCGTTGATGTTGTGCCAGCACACCGGGCGGTTGGTCAATCGAGATTTGTTCGCGTATCGACAGATGCATCGACATGTGCAGGAATGGATTGATATCGCCATTCTCAGGCGCATAGTCGCGGTCAACGTACTGGTCGCGCCGCGAGAGAACTTGGTGATATTCGGGGTGATCGACCATGATGTCCACCGCGATAGCTTCAAGCGGCGTTAGCGGCAACTTGTCGTTGAATTTCTGCCACGCGTCGAAGAAAAAATCGCGAACCTGCTCTCGGGTGGGATTGAACATCGCTACTCCACAAAGTCTTGCTTGCGCCTGAAGCCGCAGATGTCGTAGACCGGGCAGACACCGCATTTTGGCTTTCGCGCTACACAGGTATAGCGGCCATGCAGGATCAACCAGTGATGCGCGTGCATCATGAATTCCGCTGGTACCACCTTGAGTAATTTTTCTTCCACGGCGACGACATCCTTGCCCGGCGCGATGCCCATGCGATTGCCGATACGAAAAATATGCGTGTCAACCGCCATGGTCGGTTGACCGAAGGCGATGTTGAGCACCACGTTGGCCGTCTTGCGACCCACACCGGGTAATGCCTCAAGCGCTTCGCGTGCCTCGGGGACTTCGCCATTGTGCGTGTCAATGAGCTTAGCGCAGGTGGCGATGACGTTCTTGGCTTTGTTGCGGTACAGGCCGATGGTTTGAATATGGCCCATCAGCCTGACCTCGCCGAGTTTCAGCATCGCCGCCGGGGTATTGGCAACCGCAAATAGTTTGGTGGTGGCGACGTTGACGCTCTTGTCGGTGGCTTGCGCCGACAAGATGACGGCGATCAACAATTCGAATGGCGTCGAGTATTCGAGGTCGGACTTTGGATGGGGATTGATCTCTTGTAGGCGACGGAAGAACTCGTGCCGTTCAGCCGCTTTCATGGCGCGCGCTTCAGGCATCGGCGCGATCCCCGTTGAGTGCCGCCGCTTCACGCGAGGCGAGTAATTGATCGCGCTCCTGCACATCGCGCGCCAGACGAAAGTTGTGAAACGCAAAGCGCTCACGGGCCGTGTCGGCGTCATACATCATTGGATAACGGGCATCGATTTCCATACTGATGCAATCGACCGGGCACGCGGGGAGGCAAAGCTCGCACGCCGTGCATCGCTGCGGCAACACCGTGTGCATGAACTTGTTGGCGCCGATGATGGCGTCGGTCGGGCAGGGCTTCAAGCACTTCGCGCAACCGATGCACGCCGCTTCATCGATGACCGCAACGCGATGTGGCGCTTGCGTCCCGCAGTCAGCATCAAGCGGCAGCGTCGGTGTGCCCAGCAAGGCGGCGAGTTTGTCGATGCCCGCCTCGCCGCCGGGGGGGCAGCGATTGATCGCAACCCCGTCGTTGGCAATCGCCTCAGCGTATGGCATGCAGCCTTGGTAGCCGCACTTGGTGCATTGGGTTTGCGGCAGCATCGCGTCGATCTGCTGCACAAGTGCGACCAGCGTATTCATTTGAGCAACTTCGCGCAGTCGGCAATCAGCTTCGGCCCTTTGTAAATGAAGCCGGTATAAATCTGCACGAGTGACGCACCGGCGTTGATCTTTTGCTGCGCGTCTTCAGGCGACATAATGCCGCCCACGCCGATGACCGGAATATTGCCTTTCAGATGCTTCACCAATTGACGCAACACTTCCGTCGACGGCGAAAACACCGGCCGACCCGACAGGCCTCCTGCTTCGTTCGCGTGCTTCAAGCCGGCCACAGCATCGCGCGAGATCGTTGTATTGGTGGCGATGGCGCCTTCAAAGCCGTACTGCAGCAACAGCGCAGCAATATCGCGGATCGCGCCTAGATCAAGGTCAGGTGCGATCTTGAGCAGCATCGGCACATGGCGCTTGTGAGTTTTTGCCAGTTTCTTTTGCTCGTTTTTGAGAGTCGAAAGCAACTGCTCGAGTTGATCAACAGCCTGAAGGTCGCGCAGTCCCTTGGTGTTCGGAGAGGAAA
>JAYVUH010000018.1:0-7915 GCA_043788115.1 Burkholderiales bacterium | reverse complement strand
GGCGGCGAAGCCCCGGATGCGCTCTGCAAAACGTTCGCCCTGATAAGTGAAGGCGAGCTCGGCGCCTTCGCGATGGCAGGCGCGGGCAATGCCGTAGGCGATCGAACGATGCGACAGAACGCCGGTGACGAGGATTTTTTTTCCTGCGAGAAAGCCCATTGCTGCTCCTGAATTTGCTGAAAAAATGCGCAAGGACGGATTATGCCAGCGCGCCGCTAGCGCTCCCGCAACACCTCGCCGCACTGGAATTTTGTATACTTTCCATTTGCCACTTGTATACATAAAAAACACGCTCATGACGCTTTCATTGCCACCCGCATTGCCACCCCTCGCGCCACTGGCCGACGCCGCTTCCGCCCTCGAAGAACTCAATCCGCTGCCGCGCCTGTTGATGGGGCCGGGGCCGATCAACGCTGACCCACGCGTGCTGCGCGCGATGTCGGCGCAACTGCTCGGCCAGTTTGACCCGCAGTTCCGGCAGATGATGAAAGAAACGATGGCGCTGTACCGCCAGGTGTTCGAGACGCAAAACGATTGGACCTTCATCATCGACGGCACCGCGCGCAGCGGCATCGAGACCGTGATGGCCTCCACCATCGTGGCGGGCGACCGCGTGCTGGTGTGCTCGTTCGGACGTTTTGGCCAGTTGCTCAACGAAATCGCCACCCGCGCCGGTGCCGAGGTGAAGGTGATCGAAACAGAATGGGGGACGGTGTTCACGCCGGAACAAATCGAAGCGGCGGTCAAGGCGTTTTCGCCCAAGCTGGTGGCGCTGTGTCAGGGCGACACCTCGACCACCATGCTGCAACCGCTCGCCGAAATCGGCAAAATTTGTCATCGCTACGGCGCGCTGTTGCAAGTCGATGCGACCGCCAGCATCGCCGGCACGCCGATCAACACCGATGCATGGGAAATCGATGCCGTCACGGCGGGCTTGCAAAAATGTCTGGCCGGCCCGTCCGGCGCCGCGCCCGTGACCCTCAGCGATGCGATTGCGAAAGTGATCTACCGCCGCCGCCATATCGAAGAGGGCGTTCGCCCCGCCAACTACGTGCCGGGCGCCGGCAGCATCATCAGCAGCAACTACTTCGACCTCGCGATGGTGATGGACTACTGGAGCGACGACGCGCTCAACCATCACACCGAAGCGACGACGATGCTCTACGGCGCGCGCGAGTGCGGGCGGATTTTTGTCAAGGAAGGGCATGCGGCAGTATTCAAACGCCACGCCGATGCGTCACGCGCGGTAGTGGCCGGCTTGCAGGGCATGGGGTTGAAAGTGTTCGGCGACATCGCCAACAAAATGCCGAATGTCACCGGCGCTTACATTCCGGACGGCGTCAACGGCGACCGCGCGCGCAACGCGCTGCTGAACATTTTCAATATCGAAATCGGCACGTCGTTCGGCAAGCTGCTCGGAAAAATCTGGCGCATCGGCGCGATGGGTTACAACGCTCGGCCTGACTGCGTGCTGCAAACCCTCGCGGCGCTGGAGATCGTGCTTGCGGCGGAAGGACATCGCTTCACGCGTGGTGCGGGGGTGGATGCGGCGTATCAGGTGTACAGGAATTGATATTGCGCCGAATCGGGTGAGCAAAGCAAAACAACTCTTCTCTGTCTGGGGCGCTCCGCTTCGCCAGTTGAATTCATGTGCGCAAGCATGGCAGCATGAAGCTGTTTAGCGGATGTTGGGTTAGATTCTCTGAGAAGTTTGATCTTTTAAAGATGAACGGAGCAATGATGATGAACAAGCGAAAATTTGTATCTGGTATGAGTCTCGTGATGAGCGTGGCAGGGCTGTCATTTGCCGGCAACGTTGCCGCACAGGAGTACCCGATTGCTGGCAAGACCATTACCTTTGTATTGCCCTATGCCGCTGGTGGCCCCACTGACAAGGCGGCGCGTGACCTGGCCGGCGCAATGAGCAAAGTTCTGGGCGGCCATAGTGTCATCGTTGA
Organism: Burkholderiales bacterium; assembly: GCA_043788115.1. Taxonomy (GTDB): domain Bacteria; phylum Pseudomonadota; class Gammaproteobacteria; order Burkholderiales; family Usitatibacteraceae; genus UKL13-2. The sequence goes on along the minus strand of JAYVUH010000018.1, from coordinate 5,957 downwards.
GAACGCCCCTGGCGCGTCCGGGTCGATTGGCATCAATAAAGTGGCGAAGGCCAATCCTGACGGTTACACGCTGTTGTTTACGCACATTTCCTACGCGACGCTGCCCACTTTTTTCAAGAGCCTTCCATACAGCGCCGAAAAGGATTTTGAGTATCTGGGTTTGGTAAGTGAAAACCCGATGAATCTCATTTCCAGACCGACTTTGCCGGCAAACAACATGACGGAGCTCGTTGATTGGATTCGAGCCAACAAGGACAAGGTATCGATTGCCAACGCAGGTCCCGGTACCGCGTCGCATCTGTGTGGCATGTTGTTTCAGTCCAGTCTGAAAGTTGACATGACTTCTGTTCCCTACAAGGGAACAGCACCGGCCATGACAGATTTGATCGGCGGGCAGGTTGACCTCATGTGCGATCAGACCACAACGACTGCGGCGCAGATTGAAGGCAAGAAGGTCAAGTCTTACGCGGTCACGACTGACAGGCGGCTTTCGGCATCTGCTTTCAAGGACACGCCTACGATGCAGGAGTCCGGCTTCAAGGGCTTTGCCGTGACGATCTGGCAAGGGCTTTACGCCCCCAGAGGCACCCCCGCGGCTGCCCTGAAAAAACTCAATGACACCTTGAAGATGGCCGTCAAGGATGCTGATTTCATCAAGAAGCAGGAGCTTGGCGGTGCGTCAGTCATCACGGACGGTCGTCTCGATCCCCTGGGTCACAAGAACTTTGCGATGAATGAAATTACCCGATGGGCGCCCGTCATCAAAGCCGGCGGCATTTACGCAGATTAGTTTGTGAAAAGTATCGTGTGGGCGGCGGGCAAAAGGCAGGCAAAAGGTGCCGTACTCGAATTTGATTTTTGCGTTCGCCGAAAACTTCTGCTGAGGCCCGAGGCCATGAGGGCGAGGGTGATCGACGATGGCCTGGTGAGCGGCACCACGCGCACGCCCGCTGCGTGCGCCATGCGCGCCAGTTGCGCGCCCGGGTCGGCGATGCCGGGGCAGCCGGATTCGGAGAGCACGCCTACGTCAATGCCCCGGAGAATATTGTCCACCAAGGGTTTTAGGGCTTTCTCGTCCGGCGCGTGGCCGATTTCGGTGATGGCGAGTTCCTGTATCGGTCGGGTGATGCCGATGGCTTTGAGGAAGCTGCGGGCGGCTTTGGCGTTTTCCACCGCGAAGGTAGTGAGTGCGGCTGCGTGGGCGCGTACCTGGGCTGGCAGGCTCTATTCGATGAGGCCGGCATCCACCGTGCCTTTGGGGTCGGCAAGGCTCGCAGGGATCATGTAAGGCGCGCCGCTTCGTTGGGTGTGGCTGCTTGTGCCGCTGCTTGCACTGCTGCTTGTACCGCTGCTTGCACCGAGTGTTCGCACGGTAGTCGCCGATGCGGGGGCGCTCATGCGCCTCCTGGCGCGATGGTCGCGTCGAGCGCTCATACGCCCTCATTGCGCAACATGCGCGCAAGCGCAATCAGCGGCAGGCCCAGCAGCGCAGTGGAGTCGGGGCCTTCGAGTTCGGCGCCCACATACCGGCAGGCGTCAACGGCGACCGCGCGCGCAACGCGCTGCTGAACACCTTCAACATTGAAATCGGCACGTCGTTCGGCAAGCTGCACGGAAAAATCTGGCGCATCGGCGCGATGGGCTACAACGCCCGGCCCGACTGCGTGCTGCAAACGCTTGCGGCACTGCAGATCGTGCTTGTGTCAGAAGGGCATCGCTTCACGCGTGGCACGGGGGTGGATGCGGCGTATCAGGTGTGCAGGAGCTGAAGCAGGTACGGATTTTTTAGCGCAAAGCCTGCGGCCCTCAGGCTTTGCGTTGACGTACGGGGCTGACCGGTTCCTTGCTGCCGCGACGGCATGTTGTGTAACACGAACTTCGTGTTACACTGACTTCGTGTTTGATGTCATCACAACAGGCGAGCGGATGAAAAATGTCACTGTTTCCATGGCGGCGGACGATCTTGAGTGGGTGCGGGTCAAAGCAGCCCGTGAAAATGCCAGCGTCTCCGGCTATTTGAGCGAATTGGTCAGACAGACTCGTCTGCGCGAGGGCGGCTACGAGCGCGCCATGCGCGCCGCGCTCAAATTCACTCCCCTGAAATTCCCGAAGAACGCGCGCTACCTGAGCCGCGACGAGTCGAACGACCGTGCCGGTCTTCGTTGACACCAATATCCTGATCTACGCGCTCGATCCGCGCGACGCCAAAAAGCAGCGTGCCGCCCAAGAGTGGCTCACGCGTTGCTGGCAAGAGCGCAGCGGCCGCGTCAGCGTTCAGGTGCTCAACGAGTTTTACGTCAACATCGTGCGGCTAAATGGCGAAGCCTTCAGGGCGCAAGCGCGGACTGAGGCCAAAAACCTCTTGGCGTGGCATCCGCAGGCGATTGATGCCGCCACGCTTGAATCTGCGTGGCATATCGCTGATCATGCGCGCCTCTCTCATTGGGATGCGCTGATCGTCGCGTCCGCCGCACAGCAAGGCTGCGAAACGCTGTTGTCTGAAGACATGCAGCACAATCAAGTTATCGAGGGCGTGCGCATTGTCAATCCATTTTTGCACGGCGCGTAGCTGGAAAACAAATCCGCCTTGGCCCCTTTTACTCGAATCAATTCGACCCTGGCCCGTTTTCGTGGCGTTTTCGTGCCAGCGGCATTCAATCGTTCGATTGAAGATTGTCGATGCACTGGAAACCTTTGGTGGATACGGGTCTCGCATGCCTATACGGCCAAGACCGTTGGGGGACAAGGGTTTTAGGGCGGTGGGCGGGCAGAATTTTGTGAGTGCGATTTCTGAAAATTAATTCGAACACGGCCCCTTTGATTGCCCCTTTGATTTCCTTTGATTTCTGCTCACAAATCGTACTTGACACCGCACCGGAGAGTCGCTCCCACCAAGGGTTTTAGGCTGTCGAGTGGTGGAGAGTCGCTCGCACCAAGCCTCTCCGGTCGATGCCGTGAGCAGATTTTCCACTTCATGCATCGCAGTCCTGCTGCATTTTTCGTGCAGGAGGCACGGGTTACGTCAGCGCAATAGAACCGCGTCGAATCCGGCTTGGGTGAAGTGCGCGTCCGTAGTCAGGGCAGAAGAGATACCGCGTTGTTGCATCAACGCGAAGGAGACGCAGTCGGTCAGACTCCACTCTTTGTCGGTGCGGTCACGGAACAGTTGTCGTGCGGACTGGAACAGATCTTCCGGAAGCGGCGCGACTTCAATTTCCGGATCGCGTTCCATCTCGTCGAGAAGATCAACTGCCGCGGCGCGATAGCTCCCGCGCGACAGCGCAGCGCCAAACTCCAACTGCACGGCGCGCGTGGTGATGAGGAAAATCCGTTCGCGTTTGATGCGTGCCGCCCATTCCATTGCGGCAGCGTGATAGCGGTCGCGCGGCGAAACCAGCGCAATGATGTAACCGGTGTCAACGAAAAGCGTGTCGCGCGCCATGGATCAGATGCGCGGCGCGATGAGGTCTTCGTAAGAGGTAGAGAAATCCGCTGGCGCGTCGATGCTCAGTCGCTGCGCAAGATCCAGGAACGAGTAACTGCCGCCCTTGTTTGGAGTGGGAGCCTCCTCCTCGATGCGCACCGTCACGCGTGCGGCCGACGGTGCTGGCAGTTTGGCGCGCCAAGCTTCGGGCAGGTCAAATACGTTCACATGTTCGATGATGACGGCGCTCATGGTGATTTCCCCGGTGGGAGCGGTGTTCGGAGACGGCATTATCCTCCGCTCTGGCCGCCACTAAGAATCTTTCGCTCAGAGCCGAATTCAATTTCGGAATTCAATGCCGAGAGCCTTTGTCAAAAATTTCATGTCGGCTTCAGAATACTGGGCCACGCGAGGTCTGGTGCTTAAGCTCGGGCGCCATGGTGCTATATCTTGTGAGGCATAGCCACAGCTTAACCATTCAAAATCTTGGTCGCCACCAAACGCTCGCATGTAAGTTCCAGACATTCCGCCACCAAATACAAGATCAGTTGCTTTTGCGAGAACTCTACCGGTTGCATTTTCTAAGATTTGAATTTCCGTGGTGAAGATCGGCGGCTTCCACCAATAGTCCGACTGTCGCTCTTTAAATATCTGTACGGTGAGTTCACTCTTCAGCGAGGCATATTTTTGGCAGGAAACCGCTATTGGCACGAAAGGTTCTGACCGATGTTGTTTTTCACCGGCACAATTTCGCGGAAAATTCTGTTCGTCAATGAAGAGCAGATAACCTTCTGCAATAGCCGTTCGTGCGCCAAATTTTCCTCTTGTGAACGACTGCCAGTCCCCTTCGCTGCGCATTGAAATTCCGCTCGGTTTGGTGTTCGGCTTAAAAAAGTAGATGGGATCAGATGCCGAGCGGCAGTCGCGCTTAAATATGATCCAACTGCTGACAACCCAAACCGCCACAATTGACGCTAGTGCCACCGGCAAAGTCCACCGCAGTGTCGCAATTCGAAACCTTGAATCCGCGAATCTGCCGATTTGATAAGCAACAAAAAACGGAAGCGCAGTCCCAGCTAGAAAGAAAGCCCATATGAAAAGCGAAACTAATGAATAGATCAACATTTTTTCCCTCAACAATTTCAACTACTTGGTCTTAGCTTGCAGTCATTTGACCAGGACCGGCGAAGTAGTTGGTGCCGTTGCTTCGTCCAACAGCCCGGCAAACGCGGCGTGCTCAACCCGCCGCGAGCCACAAAAACACCGAAGGCAGTTTGTCCAACTCATCCTGAGACGGCGGCGCGCGCCGCCATTCAGCGACGCTGCGCGTGGCGATCCATTCCTCCGTCGTGGTGAGGCCACTTGCCACCGAGAGCAACGTATTGCCCTTGAGCGTGGCGGTGAGGGCGGCGAAGAGCGAGAGATTGCGGTAGGGCGTTTCGATGAGGATTTGGGTTTCGCGCTCGCGGGCGGAGCGCGCTTCGAGGCGCCTGATGGTTTCTTCGCGCTGCGGCGATTTCACTGGCGCGTAGCCGGCAAAGGCGAAGCGCTGGCCTTCGAGGCCCGAGGCCATGAGGGCCAGAGTGATCGACGATGGCCCGGTGAGCGGCACCACGCGCACGCCCGCTGCGTGCGCCATGCGCGCCAGTTGCGCGCCCGGGTCGGCGATGCCGGGGCAGCCGGATTCGGAGAGTACACCGAGGTCAATACCCCGGAGAAGATTGTCCACCAAGGGTTTCAGGGCTTTCTCGTCCGGCGCGTGGCCGATTTCGGTGATGTCGAGCTCCTGCAATGGACGGGCGATGCCGATGGCTTTGAGGAAGCTGCGGGCGGCTTTGGCGTTTTCCACCGCGAAGGCGGTGAGAGAGGCGGCTCTTGCGCGCACTTGGGCGGGGAGGCTCCATTCGATGAGGCTGGCATCCGCCGCGCCTTTGGGGTCGGCGAGGGTCGCGGGGATCATGTAGAGCGTGCCGCTGCGTTGGGTGTGGCTGCTTGCAGCGTGGGGCGGCAAGGCATCCGCAGTGGCGGCTTCGCTCATGAGGATTTTTGCGGCGCAGGTGAATTCAGCGGCGAATTCAGCGGTGAATTGAGCGGCGCATTGAGTAGTGAAACCCCCTCGTTGCGCAACATGCGTGCGAGCGCGATGAGAGGCAGGCCGACGAGCGCGGTGGGGTCGGGGCCTTCGAGTTTTTCCATCAGCGTGATGCCCAACCCTTCGGACTTGGCCGAACCTGCGCAGTCGTAGGGTTGTTCGAGGCGCAGATAGTGTTCGATCTCTTCGTCGCTGAGGTCGCGTAGCACGACGCGAATCGTGACTACGTCGCTTTGCACTGCGCCGGTGGCGGCGTTGACCAGTGCGAGGGCGGTGTCAAACAAGGTTTCGCGGCCGCGCATGTGGCGCAACTGCGCCACTGCGTTTTCGTGCGTGCCGGGTTTGCCCAAGATGCGTTCGCCGCAATACGCTACTTGGTCTGAGCCAATCACCAGGCCTTGCTTCAAGCGCGCGGCCACGGCTTGCGCTTTGGCAATCGCC
>JAYVUH010000017.1:0-4776 GCA_043788115.1 Burkholderiales bacterium | reverse complement strand
GACTGTGGTTTCCGTCCTCTCGTACTCGTACATTTCAGGCATGATTTCCGATGAAATAGACACGGGAATACCCGGCATGACGATTGCCGCGATCTCACGGATTCGCCGCTCATGTGCGCCGTCCGCATAGGCGTTGACCAGGCAGACGGTGAGGGCCTCGATTTTCTTCTTGTTCAATTTTTCAAGGCTTGCGCGTAGCGCGGGCTCGTCGAGCGCCTTGATCGAATTTCCCTTCGCATCGATCCGCTCATCGGCTTCAATGGTCAGTTCGAGTGGGGCCAGCAGGGGGCGCTTGTTGTAGATCACCCAGCCGCCGAGTCCACCTGGAACGAATGACCTCGCCATTTGCAGCACTTGACGATAGCCCCGGGTTGTCACCAGTCCGACGCGCGCGCCGGAGCTTGTCAACACCGTGTTGGTGGCCACGGTTGTGCCATGCATCACGTGGGTGATCAATTTGGGGTCGATACTGTTTTGCGCGCATATTCTCGCCACGCCGTTCAATACGCCCACCGACGAATCCTTGGGCGTCGACGGAACCTTGGCGGAGTAGGTCTCTCCCGTTTGCTCGTTGATTAGCAGCAGATCCGTGAAGGTGCCGCCCACATCGACGCCCAGTCTGTAGCTCAACTTGGTGTTTTGGCCCATTTTCTCTCCAGTCGGTTTTCTTTTCGCCAGGCTACTGCACAACGCCTGCCGCTTTCAATGGTGCGATTCTTTTTGCATCGTAGCCAAGCAATTCGCGCAGTACCGAATCGGTGTGCTCGCCCAGAAGAGGCGGCGGGCCAAACGGGTCTTCTCCGGCCGCCGAAAGTTTGATCGGGTTGCCCGGCATGCTGACCGTTTCACCCGATTGCAACCGGACATTGACGACCATGTTGCGCGCCGTAATCTGCGGGTCTTGTAACGCTTGCTTGAAGTCATTCACCGGGCCGCATGGAATGCGTGCCGCACCGAGTTTTTCCAACCAGTATTCCGCGGTGTTCTCCAAAAGCGCATTCTGGACAATGGCATTCACCACACCGCGCTCTGCATATCGACCGGGCTGCTTCTTGTATTTTTCCAGGCGGAGTTCCGGGTGAGCAATGACGTCCAGAAGTTTCTCGTAGAAGGCATCACCGATACAGGCGATGATGATGTGTCCGGTCTGCGTCTTGAACGTGTTGTAGGGCACGTGCACGAAGTGCGCGTTGCCCATTCGTTCCGGCACTATCCCGGACATGAGGTACATGGTCGCCATGTAGTTGAGCAGCGAGATCTGTACGTCCAGCATCGACACATCAATGTGCTGCCCCCGCCCGTGCTTGCCTCTCGCGACGAGCGCCGACAGCACGCCAAGCGCACCAAACATGCCGCCGCCCAAGTCACCAATGGGGATGCCGGATCTTGCGGGTTCTCCATCTGGAAAGCCGGTAATGGACATGCCACCACCCATGGCCTGCACGACCTGATCGAAAGCGGGTCGATTAGGTTCGGGGCCTGTTTCGCCGAAGCCTGAAACCGAGCACGTGATGATTCCCGGGTTGATTGCGGCGAGGGTTTCGTGATCGATTTTCAACCGCTTGGTCACACCGACGCTGAAGTTATCAAATACAACATCCGCTTTTCGCACCAGGTCATAAAAGACTTCACGTCCCGAGTCCGTCTTTAAGTCGATGCAGACACTCTCCTTGCCGCGATTGAGCGTAAGGAAATACGCGCCCATCCCCTGGCGGGAATATTGCTCGCTCGTTGCCAGCAATTGCCGGGTTCCTTCTCCGCTCACTGGAGCCTCGACCTTGATCGTGCGTGCCCCCAAGTCCGTCAAAAGCATCGCACCGAAGGGTCCCGACAACATATGTGTCAAGTCCAATACGAGAATGCCTTCGAGGGCTTTCATCTAGCGTTCTTCAAACATGGCCATAAAGTACCGTTTAGCAAACTTCATACCAATTTGTGACCTGTTTATAACGCCATGTTCTATATAATTATTTCATCAACCCCTTTACAAGAACGCCTCTAGCGTGTTTCATTGATGTCTCATGCGACACGCATAGAGGTTACATGAAACATCAATGAAACGTCGCCGGCACCAGATCTTCGAGCGGGGAAACGGATTGGACATACACAAGAAGTCAGAGGGTTTGCCAAGTAAACCCAGGATTTGCGTCATGGGGTACAAAGGACTGAGTCGGCTTGTGCATTCGGTCCTGACCGAGTTCGAGCATAAGGCAGACATTGTTGTGATCGATCAGGTGTTTGACGATGCACTTGCACTCGCACAGGAGCTCGAGCGAGATGGGCAGACTGATCTGATCATCAGTGCGGGCGCAAACGCCACAATTCTGCGTTCGGCGCTCAAACTTCCAGTCGTAACAATCAAAGTCAGCGGATATGACGTCATGCTCGCGCTCATGAAGGCGCGTGCGGTATCAGAGCGTGTCGGGATCGTCACCTATCGCGATCCCATTCCGGAACTCGAGGCGACAAAAAGCTTGCTCAAGCTGGAGGTCTCGCAACGCACCTACCAAACACTGGAGGACGCGCGCGATTGTTTCAGGAGCCTTGCCGCAGATGGCTTCGAAGTCATTGTTGGTTCAAGCGTGGTCGTCGATCTTGCCGAGCAAAACGGCATCGTCGGCATTCTGGCCTATAGCCAGACTTCGATTCGCCAAGCAATTGAAGACGGCATTGAAATCGCGCGTGTCTCCAAAATTGAGAGCGCGCGTTACGACCAACTCAATAGTGTGCTTCACCACCTTCACGAAGCGGTCCTCGCCGTCGATTCGACCAGCAGGGTTACGGCAATCAATCCGGCGATGGAGCGGTTAATCGGCATTCAGCGCGCGGATGCCATGGGTCGAATGCTCAACACTCTGGTGCTACCGCTATCGCTGCAGGGCGTGCAGTCTTCTGGAGCGGAAGTTTTGGGCGCAGTCGTTCAATTGAATCTCGCCACTTGCGTTGCCAACTACATACCAATCCACGAACGCGGGGTTACGTCAGGTGCTGTGCTTACGCTTCAGGACGCACGGGCAATTCAGCGCGCAGACAGCAACATCCGAACTCAACGCCGCGTGGGCAGTCTTTCAGCCAGATACCACTTTCATCAGATAGTTGGCAGCAACAGTGAGTTCGTTCACACACGGCTCACTGCCGAACGATTCGCCAGAACGAATTCAACGGTGTTGATTACGGGTGAGAGCGGTACCGGCAAGGAGTTGTTTGCGCAATCGATACATAACGCAAGCGACCGCAGAGATAAACCATTTGTCGCCGTCAACTGCGCCTCATTCCCGGAGCCCTTGCTGGAAAGTGAGTTGTTTGGCTATGAGGAGGGGGCGTTTACGGGATCGCGTAAAGGAGGAAAGCCGGGCCTATTTGAGGTTGCACATACCGGCACTATCTTTCTGGATGAGATTGGTGACATGCCCTTATCACTGCAAACGAGGCTGCTTCGAATTCTGCAAGAGAAAGAAGTCGTCCGTTTAGGGAGCGCCGAACCGGTCCCTATCGACGTACGGATCATCGCTGCCACGCACGAAAATCTGGACCAGCGAGCAAAAGCGGGACTTTTCCGAGTTGATCTTTATTACCGCCTGAATATTCTGCATTTGCGGTTACCGGCGCTGCGTGAGCGGGCCGAAGACATACCTATCCTTGCGCTACAAATCTTGCATGCCACCCTTCGGCGAGCCGGATCAAGCCTTCCAGCTGACCAGGCACTGGCTCCGCTGATGCCTTATCTTCGCAGCTACCAATGGCCAGGCAACGTGCGTGAACTCGAGAACGTGGCCGAACGCCTGGCAGTTTCATTGAGTGCCTACCGAACGGCCACGGAAATAGACTACGGTGAATTCAGCAAAGACGTCCCGGAAATCTTCGCTCTGACAAGAATGGGGGAAAAGTCAATGGCTGCGCCGAATACGCCGCAGAACAAGGCCACGCTAAATGAAATCATGACGAAGGCTGGCGGCAACAGACAGATCGCCGCAAAATTGCTGGGAATCAGCCGCACCACACTTTGGCGTCATTTGAAAGCTGCTGGCCTGCCATAGTCATCGGTAACGAATCGGTCCACGTCTCGACTACGCCAGCAGCGCGTTTAGAATTTCCCCATCGACCGATTGTCGTCATGCAACAAGTTTCAGCGCGTCTGCAGTTATGATGCGTTTTCGTCTGCGGCGCGATCGCCGCGACACCCATCTTCGATAACGGACGCTCGATGATCACGCGCGACTGGGCGCAGCGGGCGGTACAAAAAATTGAAGCGGACTTGAACTGCAACACCAGCCAACATTGTTGCATAGACCTCATTTGGCGTGCGCCAACCGAGGATTTCTCTGGGGCGGTCGTTGATGCGCACAGCGATTTCATCGAGCTCAGCTTGCGAAAACTTGTCCGAGTCCGCACTACGCGGTCAGTACTGTTTCACGAAACCGTTCGCATGTTCGATCGGCCCCTTTTGCCACGGGCTTTGCGCATCCGCAAAGTACATCGCGATCTGTAACTCCTTGGTCAGCAGGCGCAAAGCCTGGCCGCGACGGGAGCAGGCTCGCATCCGAAACCGTTTGATTGTCGATTGCCCATTGTCAGCGTAAAAACGCGCTCGTTGCCGATTTGACTCGCGTTGGCAGCCTTAACTTGATCTACACGTAAGTGTGCTGGTAAATGTCACAATGGGAAACGCCTCAGCGTTTTCTCGTTGCGGGCAAGGAAAGCCCGCATTATCATGCCGATGAGCCAGGCAAAGATCGCGATTTGATCATTGGCAAAAACGTTATGCGTTCATTACTC
>JAYVUH010000016.1:0-2270 GCA_043788115.1 Burkholderiales bacterium | reverse complement strand
GCGGCGGCCTCGCAGATGCTTTCCGAGCTTACCCACTTCGCCGGCGTCGTCATGACGCCGCGCCGCCTTAGCGTCGGGCTCAAGCACGTTGAATTCATGCCGCTGTCGGAGCGCCGCGTTCTGCTGATCATCGTCGGCACCGACGGCGATGTGCAAAACCGAATCGTCATCACGGAAAAATCCATCTCTCCGGCGCAACTGGTCGAAGCCGCCAATTACATCAACGTCAACTATGCTGGCTTTGACTTTGACCAGTTGCAGTCGCGAGTCAAGAATGAGCTGTCGCAACTGCATCGTGACATATCGACCCTGATGGCAGCCGTGGTGGAGGCGCGCGGCGGCGGTGCCGATTCGTCGGGTGTGGTCGTCTCCGGGGAACGCAACCTTCTCGACGTGAATGACATTTCGTCCAATATGTCGAGCTTGAAAAAACTCTTCAATCTATTCGAAGCGAAATCACAGTTGTTTGAGCTGCTCGACTTGTCGCAGCGCGCCGATGGCGTCAAAATTTTTATCGGCGGCGAATCTGACACCATGCCGCTGGACGAATTTTCGCTTGTAACTGCGCCCTACGAGGTCGATGGCCAGGTCGTTGGCACGGTTGGCGTCATCGGTCCAACCAGAATGGCCTACGAGCGGGTCATTCCGATTGTTGACATCACTTCGAAGCTTCTCTCGAACGCGCTCAGCCAGCATTGACCCTGAAGGTGTTGGACGTCGGCATGAAGCCGTACGCCCGACGCGATCGGCCACGCCTAGGGAAGGTCTGATTAAGTCTATTTCGTCGACATAGGTTGTTGCGCGCAGAAAAATTTCTCCTTACATATCAGACATATGCGGCGTCGCAATTTGTCAGCGCGCGCCTACTCTGACTTAGAACTACACTTAATCAGACCTTCCCTAGAACACTACACTTCCTACTTGACTGCCGAAAATGTCCTTCGCAACAGAACCAAATTACAAGCACGGCACACCGACCAAGACCGGTATCTTGTTGGTCAACCTTGGCACGCCGGATGCTCCTACGCCAAAGGCGGTGCGCCGATATCTTAAGGAGTTCCTGTCCGACCCACGCATCGTCGAGATACCCCGGTTGGTCTGGTGGCTCATCCTCAACTTAATCATCCTCAACGTGCGTCCCAGAAAGTCCGCCGCCAAGTACGCCACCATTTGGACGGCGCAAGGCTCGCCGCTGCGCATTCACACCGAGCGGCAGGCGACCATGCTCGGTGCGGCACTCGCTAAACGGGTGACCTCCCCGACCGTCGTGCTGCCGGCGATGCGTTATGGCAACCCGTCCATCGCGTCTGCCATGGCATTGCTCAAGGACCAGCACTGCGACAACATTTTGGTTTTGCCGCTCTACCCGCAGTACGCCGCCAGCACCACTGCCTCCACGTTTGACCAGCTTGCGCGGTCGCTCTCATCAATGCGCAATGTGCCGGGTATCCGCTTCGTGCGCAGCTACCACGACCACCCTGCTTACATCGACGCCGTGGCACGCAATCTCGACGCGCATTGGCAGCGCATCGGACGCCCCGACTTTGCGACGGACAAGCTGTTGATGACGTTTCACGGCGTGCCGAAATTTCATTTGGATCGCGGTGATCCCTACCACTGCCATTGCCACAAGACCGCGCGTCTCGTCGCGGAACGGCTGGGCCTGCAATCCACCGACTACGTGGTGACGTTTCAGTCGCGCTTCGGCAGAACCGAATGGCTGCAACCCTATACCGACAAAACGCTCGAAGCCCTCGGCGCCAAGGGGACTCGTCGCATTGATGTGATCTGTCCGGGCTTTGCCGCTGACTGCCTCGAGACGCTCGAGGAAATCGCCGATGAGGGACGCGAGACCTTTTTGCACGCCGGTGGCAGCACCTTTAACTATTTGCCCGTCGCCAACGATAGCGACGCCTACGTTGACGCCCTTCTGACGATTTCAATGGCGCATCTGGGCGGTTGGATCCGACCCGACTGGGACCCCGGACGGGCAGCGGCGGAGAATGGCAATTCGGCCAAACTCGCGTGCGCGCTCGGCGCGCCGAACTGATCGACACCAGCCGACGTCGCGATTCAGGGCGTGACGGCGCCGGCGGCAGCGGGTTCTTCGAGCAAACCGCGTATCGCGCCCTCGATACTTCTCTCGGTCAACGAGTGTTCCTCGATGAGCTTGACGCGACCCTTTGATTCGAGCCACACAAACTCCTCTGCGGTGAGGGTGATCGCCTCTTTCGTGTCGTAGTTCTTGAACACAAACGTCTCTTTCAACG
>JAYVUH010000015.1:0-6562 GCA_043788115.1 Burkholderiales bacterium | reverse complement strand
GCCGGATAAGGGCGATGGCCTGGCGGCGCATAGCCCAGAGTCGCCGGAACGGTGCCCTGGACGTTCACCATGTAATCGTGGCAAAGCTTGTCCAGTTTTCCTGTTGTGACACCGACTTTGACATGCGGGGTGACGTAGTCGAGCACCTCCGAGGCTAGGCGGCCTGCCACGCGCATCTTTTCGATATCGGCTTCGGATTTGAGTAGGATGGTCATTGGCGAGCAATCTTGGTGCCAGCGGTGCTGAACGGCGGAAGGCGGCAAGAAAATCCACGGCGATGCAGAGTCGGGATTGCGGTTGTGCAAACACGTGAAATTATATCAGTCGAGCGTTTGTGGACGCTGTCGTGGGCGGTTGTGGGCCCACGTGGCGACGCACTCATTGCGCCGATGGCGGCAGTCCAGCCATCTCTCGCCGCTTGTGGTGCGGCGCAATGACCTCGCGTTCAATCCAGAACCGAAACTTTCCCGCCTCGGGGTGACGAATGCGCGAAATCACGCGCACCACAGCGGCTTCTGAGAACGCCATCAGTCCGGACGCCTCCATGGTCCGATAGTCGGCATCAGCGTAGGCAATTTTCATTGCCGTCGACGGTTTTTGGCCGAGCACCTGCAACACATCGGCATCGCAAAACCAAAGCTGGCCATCGACCTCGTCAATGCGGATGTGAGTGCCTTGAAATTCGTAGTAGCGACCCTGCCACGGCGCATACGGCTGTTTGCGCGCTGAGTCGAAGTAGGCGGCGACGCCGACGATAATCGGTTTGGCCAGCAGTACGCCCCACAGCGGGATCGACAAAATGGCGGCGACCGCGCCGCCCATTTTCCAATAGGCAAACGCGGAGAAGGCGGCCGCCAATAGCAGCCTTCCGAGTATCGATAGCAGAAACGACCGCATTTCCATGCCCTACCTCCGTGCCATGCGTGCGAGTTGCATTTTCGACGAATTTGTGCTTATAATCAAAGGCTTTCTGAGTTTTCTGTGGAGAACTTAGGTGAGCAACTTCGTAAATCGTCGCGCTCGCACCGTTAAGGTCTGTTTCCTCCGGGGGCAGTACAGCGAGTGTAAGACCTAACCTTAACTCATTGAAAGAACATCAGATGTCTACGACTATGCGTCAAATGCTGGAAGCAGGTGTCCACTTCGGCCACCAAACCCGCTTCTGGAACCCAAAAATGGCACCGTTCATCTTCGGTGCCCGCAACAAGATTCACATTATCAACCTTGAGAAGTCGCTCCCGATGTACCAGGACGCACTCAAGTTTGTACGCCAACTCGCATCGAACAAAGGCACGATCTTGTTCGTCGGCACCAAGCGCCAGGCCCGTGAAATCATTATGGAAGAAGCCACGCGCGCCGGGATGCCGTTTGTTGATTTCCGCTGGTTGGGCGGCATGCTCACCAATTACAAAACCGTCAAGGGCTCGCTGAAGCGCTTGAAGGATCTCGAGCAAATGGTCGAAGACGGCTCACTTGAGAAGCTCTCGAAAAAAGAAGCCTTGACCTATTCCCGTGAACTGGAAAAACTCCAGCGCGCCATGGGTGGCATCAAGAATATGGGCGGGGTTCCGGATGCGGTCTTCGTGATCGACGTCGGCTATCACAAGATCGCCGTGACCGAGGCCAAGAAGCTTGGCGTGCCGATCATCGGCGTGGTTGATACCAACAACTCGCTCGACGGCGTCGATTACGTGATCCCCGGCAACGACGACTCGACTCGCGCGATTCGTTTGTATGCACGTGGTATTGCGGATGCCATCCTCGAGGGCAAGAGCCAGGTCATCAATGAGATGGTCAAGGCCTCCGACGAGTTGGTCGAAGTTACCGACGAGGAAGCAAAGTAGACCGTACCAAACGGGAAAAAGGGGCTCCGGCCCCCTTTTTTTTGAACTTCAGGCAATCAAGTAACTCGATTAATTTGCAGTCGCGGAACACCGGCGCCGGATCAACAAGTGCGGCAAGCGGCTGTGGCAAATAGAAATGGAAACGGTAATGGCAGAGATTACAGCAGCAATGGTTAAAGAACTTCGTGAGAAGACCGATGCGCCTATGATGGAGTGCAAGAAGGCGCTTTCAGAAGCCGCTGGCGACATGGAGAAAGCAGAAGAGATCCTGCGCGTCAAACTCGGTAACAAGGCGACCAAGGCAGCATCGCGTATTGCTGCCGAGGGCGTGTGCGCCATCTATATTTCTACCGATCAAAAACTCGGCGCGATGATCGAAGTGAACTGCGAGACCGACTTTGTCGCCAAGAATGAGGACTTCCTCTCGATGTCCTCGGCTTTGGCGAAGATGGTTGCCGAATCGAATCCCGCGAGCGTTGAAGCGCTATCGGCCATGCCCATGAACGGCACCAGTGTCGACGAAGCCCGCAAGGCGCTCATCGGCAAGGTCGGTGAGAACCTCTCGATTCGCCGCTTCAAACGTGTCGAGGCGACTGGCGTGTTGACGTCCTATATCCACGGTGGCGCGAAGGTTGCCACGCTGGTTGATACGACCGGTGGCGACGTGATGCTGGCCAAGGACGTGGCGATGCATATCGCAGCGACCAAACCAAAATCACTCGACGCGAGCGGTGTGCCGGCGGAAGATATTGCCAAGGAGCGCTCAGTGGCCGAGGCCAAGGCGGCGGAGTCAGGAAAGCCGGCCGAGATCGTGGCCAAGATGGTTGATGGCTCACTTGCCAAGTTCCTCAAGGAAGTCTCGCTGCTGTCGCAGCCGTTTGTAAAGGACGACAAGCAGACTGTTGAACAATTGATGAAGTCAAAGGGTGCCAAGGTCAACGGCTTTGCGCTCTACGTTGTCGGTGAAGGCATCGAGAAGAAAGTGACCGACTTTGCGGCGGAGGTCGCGGAGCAAGCTGCTGCTGCGAAGAAGAAGAAAGATGGCGGCAGCGAGGAAGCGGTGGCCGCTTAGCGCTGACGTTGTTTGCAGGAAGTTGGCACAATTGCAGGTCAGGATTGTGGCGACCGCACGTTCGGTCATTAATCATTCAGGAGCTACCCAGCGATGTCGCCCGCAACTACGCCGAAGTATCAACGTATCCTGCTCAAACTCTCCGGTGAGGCGCTCATGGGAGACGATGCCTTTGGCATCAACCGCCCGACCATCGAACGTATCGTCGGCGAGATCAAGGACGTTGCTGACATGGGCGTTGCCATCGGCATCGTGATCGGTGGCGGCAATATTTTTCGTGGTGTGTCGACCAGCGCGGCCGGAATGGATCGTGCAACAGCCGATTACATGGGCATGCTCGCCACCGTCATCAATTCGCTGGCCCTCCAGGACGCACTCTCAAAGGTGGGGCTGTCGCCACGGGTGCAGTCCGCCATCAATATCGAACCAGTGGTCGAACCCTATATTCGCGGCAAGACCATGCGTTACCTTGAGGAGGGCAAGGTCGTCGTGTTTGCCGCAGGTACCGGCAATCCTTTCTTTACGACGGATACCGCAGCCGCGTTGCGCGGGCGTGAGATGGAAGCCGAGATCGTATTGAAGGCGACCAAGGTCGATGGCGTTTACACGGCCGATCCAAAAACAGACAAAACTGCGACACGCTATCATTCACTCACATTCGACGAAGCCATCATCAAGAATCTGAAAGTAATGGACGCCACCGCCATTGCGCTTTGCCGGGACCAGAAGCTGCCGATCAATGTATTCTCGATTTTTAAGCAGGGTGCCTTGAAGCGAGTGGTGATGGGTGAGGATGAGGGAACCCTCGTTCACGCGTAGTGTGTGTCGAGATACATTGCATTCGGAGAACACGATGATTGTCGCTGACCTCAAGAAAACGTCCGAGCAAAAGATGCATAAAAGCGTCGACTCGCTAAAGAATAACCTCGCAAAAATTCGAACCGGCCGCGCGCACGCGGGCATGCTTGACCAAATACACGTTGACTACTACGGCTCGCTCACGCCGCTTACCGCTGTCGCGAGCTTGAATGTCGCAGATGCACGGACGATCATCGTTCAGCCGTTTGAAAAGAAGATGACCTCCGTCATCGAAAAGGCGATCCGCGATTCGGATCTAGGCTTGAATCCATCCACCACCGGCGACGTGGTGCGTGTACCAATGCCGTCGCTGACAGAGGAGCGTCGTCGTGAGATGGCCAAAACTGTGAAGAGCGAAGGCGAGGACGCGAAAGTGGCAGTGCGCAATATTCGTCGTGACGCCAACACCCAATTGAAGGACGCGCTGAAAGCCAAGGTGCTGCCGGAAGATGTTGAAAAAAAGGCACAGGAAGAGGTGCAAAAAATGACCGACAAATTTGTGCTCGATATTGACAAGCTGGTGCACGAGAAAGAAAAAGAGTTGCTGTCCGTGTAGCGCGGACCAACGCTGTTGATCATGACCTATCAAAGCCCGACCCAAGTCATCCCCGAGGTCACCGACGTGCCGCAACACGTTGCGATCATCATGGACGGCAACGGTCGTTGGGCGAAAAATCGCTTCATGCCACGCGTCGCCGGGCACAAGCGCGGCGTCGAGGCAGTGCGTGAGGCGGTCAAGGCGTCTGGTGAGATTGGTATCAAATACTTGACGCTGTTCGCATTTTCGTCGGAAAACTGGCGGCGCCCGCAAGAAGAAGTGTCTGTTCTGATGCAGCTGTTTCTTGTTGCGCTCGACAACGAAGTCTCCAAGTTGCACGCCAACAATATTCGCTTCAAAGTGATCGGCGATCTCACACCGTTTGACGTGCGCATACGCGAGATGATTGCCGCTAGTGAAGTTCTCACGCAGAACAACACCGACCTGACCCTGACGGTGGCGGCAAACTATGGTGGACGCTGGGACATTCTGCAGGCGATCAACAAAGTCCAGCAGCAACGCGCGCTCCAGGCCAAATCGGCGCCGGACGGCACGACGGACATGGTGTTTGGCAACGTGACAGAGGAGTTGCTGAACCCGCATCTTTCGATGGCCTACGCGCCCGAACCGGACCTGTTTATTCGCACCGGTGGGGAACAGCGGGTCAGCAATTTTTTGCTGTGGCAACTGGCGTACACGGAGTACTATTTCACGCCAGAGTTGTGGCCTGATTTCAACCGTGCGAGTTTGCTCAGAGCGGTCGAATCGTATGCAACGCGTGAGCGTCGTTTTGGCCGTACTAGTGAGCAGCTCGCGCAGGCGCGGGGTCTCACTGCCAGCGCTACGCCAGACGCGGCATAGCGAAATTTTCACTGGCCGCAGCCCAACCAGCATGCTGAAAACCCGCATCATCACCGCGCTGGTGATCCTACCAGTTGTATTCATCGCCCTGTTCGCGTTCCCCAACTGGGCGTGGGACTTGTTTACGCTGGGAATCGCGCTCGTGGCGTGTTGGGAGTGGAGTCGTTTCTGTCAATTTCCCGCTTGCGGCAGGCGTGCCTATCTGCTGCTGTCAGCTTGCCTTGCGGCGATTATTTTTGTGGCCTATCTCGATCGCAGCTTCATCGATTTTGACCTGCTGGTTTTGGGTGGATTTGTTGTTTCAGCCGTGTTTTGGCTATTTGTTGCGCCGTTATGGTTGGCCAATACGTGGCGCCCGCAGGGTAAAAAAAGTTTCTGGATCGCCGCCACTGCCGGTTGGGTCGTGGTGTTGCCGACGTGGCTAGCATTCTTGGCGTTGCACGATATGAGTCCGTGGATGTTGCTGACTTTTGCCCTAATCGTATGGGTTGCTGATATTGCGGCTTACTTCGTTGGCAAGGGCATTGGTCGACACAAGCTGGCACCATCCATCAGTCCTGGCAAAACCATCGAAGGGGCGGTTGGCGCGATTGTCGGCGTTGCGGCTTACTTCTTTGTATGGCAATCGCTCGCTGGTCAGGCCGTCGCGCGCGGCGACGACTGGGCACGCGAGTTGTTTTCCCACGGCTGGCTGTTGTTCGGGATGTTTCTACTTCTCGGGGTGTTGTCCGTTATGGGCGATTTGTTCGAGTCGTGGATGAAGCGTGGCGTCGGCATGAAGGACTCGTCGAACCTGTTGCCCGGACACGGCGGCGTGCTCGACCGCATTGACGCGTTGACTTCAACACTGCCTGTCGCCGGGCTCTATCTGATGTTGATGCAGCGCCTATGACCAGCCAACGCAAGGTCAAGAATGTTGCGGTGTTGGGCGCAACGGGATCTATCGGGCTCAATACGCTGGATGTGATCAGCCGACATCCCGATCGCTTCCGCGCCTTTGCGCTATCTGCCGCGACCAAGGTCGACGAACTTGCCGTACTTTGCGAGAAGTACTCGCCGCGCTTTGCCGTCATGACTGAAACAGACGCCGCATCACGACTGCGCGATCAGTTGAAGTCACGCAGCCCTGACACGGAGGTGCTGGGAGGCGCCGACGCATTGGAGACTATTGCCGGGCATGCCGATGTTGACACGGTCATGGCCGCGATCGTTGGTGCGGCGGGACTCAGGTCATCACTTGTGGCGGCGCGGAGCGGCAAGACGGTGCTACTGGCTAACAAGGAGGCGCTGGTGATGGCGGGTCGGCTATTCATGAATGCGATTCATGACAATCACGCCGTCCTCTTGCCCATTGATAGCGAGCACAATGCGGTTTTCCAGTCGTTGCCG
>JAYVUH010000014.1:0-2297 GCA_043788115.1 Burkholderiales bacterium | reverse complement strand
CTCGACGATGATGGTTTTCATGCCCAGATCCGCAGCACGGAAGGCGGCGGAATAGCCACCGGGACCGGCACCGAGGACGGCCATCTCGCAGGTGAAATCAACGTTGCCGGTGTACGTTCCCGCAGCGGCTGGCGTCGGCGTCAGTGCCGATGTTCTGGCGGCGGCAGGCGCTAGTGCAGGGACGGCGGTCGCGGTAGCGGAGGCAGATGGAGCTTGTGTCGGCGCGGTGGCCGTGCCGACTTCGGCCACGTCGAGCGTCAGCACTAGGCTTCCCTCAGAAACCTTGTCGCCCACTTTGACTGCGATGGACTTGACCACACCAGCCTGCGAGGATGGAATTTCCATCGTCGCTTTGTCGCTTTCAAGCGAGACCAGTGAATCCTCCTTCTTGACCGTGTCGCCGAGTTTAACCAGCACTTCGATGACAGAGATGTCTTTGAAGTCACCGATGTCGGGAACTTTTACCTCGATTGTGTTCGCCATCGTGAATCCTAGAGAATGAGCTTGCGCATGTCTGACATGACAGCCGCCAGATAGGTCGTGAAGCGCGCTCCCGCAGCGCCATCGACGACGCGATGGTCGTACGAGAGCGACATAGGCAGAATGAGTCGCGGCACAAACTCTTTACCGTTCCAGACCGGTTTCATCGATGATTTCGATACGCCCAAGATCGCGACTTCCGGCGCATTGATGATCGGCGTGAAGAACGAGCCGCCAATGCCACCGAGCGATGAAATGGAGAAACAGCCACCAGACATTTCAGCCGGTGAGAGCTTGCCGTCGCGCGCCTTGCCCGCGAGTTCGCTCATTTCTTTGGCGATGTCAATGACGGATTTACGATCGGCATTGCGGATGACAGGGACGACCAGACCGTTTGGCGTGTCAGCGGCAAAGCCAATGTTGTAGTACTTCTTGAGAATCAGATTCTCACCGCCCGGTTCGAGCGAGGCGTTGAACTCAGGAAATTTCTTGAGTGCGGCGACGCTCGCCTTGATGAGGAACGCGAGCATCGTAACCTTGACGCCGGATTTGGCGATTTCTTCGTTGGTTGAAACACGGAAGGCTTCCGCGTCAGTGATGTCCGCCTCGTCCTGCTGTGTAACGTGAGGAATCATCACCCAGTTGCGTGCGAGATTGTTGCCAGAGAGCTTCTTGATGCGTGACAAGGCGCGCGTTTCGATCTCACCAAACTTGGTGAAATCCACGTGCGGCATATCCGGAAACGCAAACGCGCCACCCGCGGTCGATCCTGACTTGGGTTTGCCGAGCTCGGTCTTGACGAATCCCTTCACATCCTCTTCGGTAATGCGGCCCTTGTTGCCCGAGCCACGTACCTTTGAAAGATCAACACCAAACTCGCGCGCGAGCTTGCGAATGGACGGGGAAGCATGCACGCCGGCAGGGATATCTGTGGGCGACGCCATCCCGGTAGGACGCGTAACGACCGGCGTGTCGACCTTCGCTGGCGCAGGCGCGGGTGCTGGTGCTGGTGCACTTGCCCTAGTGGCGGTTGCGGCAACGAGAGGTGCCGATGCGGTCGTCACTGCGGGCGCGGCGCTGGCGTTGTTTTCCTCGACGACCAGCACCACATGACCTTCCGAGACCTTGTCACCAATGGCGACTTTGAGTTCCCTGACCACGCCGGAGACCGAGGAAGGGACTTCCATCGTCGCCTTGTCGCTCTCCAGCGAAACCAGAGAGTCCTCTTTCTTAACCGTATCACCAACTTTGACGAGGATTTCAATGACGGGGATGTCCTTGAAATCGCCAATGTCAGGAACTTTGACTTCCACGAGATTTGCCACGCAACTGCTCCTCGATGTTTTCAGTGTTTTATCGATGTGCTACTGACATATCGGCCGACCCGTGACGACGGTCACACGGTCCAAGGGGCCGGTTTGTCCACCTCAATGCCGTACTTCTTGATTGCCTCAGAGACTGTCTTGAGTGGAATCTGCCCCTCGTCGGCCAGCGCCTTCAGAGATGCGATGACCACGTAGTAGCGATTTACCTCGAAGAACTTCCGAAGCTGCTTCCGGGTATCCGATCGACCAAACCCGTCAGTACCCAGCACGACGAACTTCCGGTCGTTTATGTAAGGACGAATCTGATCGGCGAACGAGCGCATGTAGTCGGTCGAGGCAATCGCCGGTCCCTTGTGTCCCTTGAGTTGCTGTGCGATGTGTGAGACTTTTGGCGCAGCTTCGGGGTTGAGCAGATTGTGACGCTCAACCGCCATACCATCACGGCGTAATTCGGTGAACGACGTACAGCTCCAAATGTTGGATACCACGCCC
>JAYVUH010000013.1:0-5428 GCA_043788115.1 Burkholderiales bacterium | reverse complement strand
ACGTCCTTCCAAACGGTTGTGCCGGCACCGATGGTGGCCCCGGAGGCAACGGTCACTGGTGCGATCAGTTGCACATCGGAACCGATGTGCACGTTGTCGCCGATCACCGTGCGGTGCTTGTTGGCACCGTCATAGTTGCAGGTGATCGTGCCGGCCCCTATATTCACGTTTGTCCCAACGGAGCTATCACCGATGTAACTCAGATGATTTGCTTTTGATCCCGAACCAATATCGCTCGCCTTTATTTCCACGAAATTGCCGACGTGCACGTCGTCGGCGAGTGTCGTGCCGGGGCGAATTCGCGCGTAAGGGCCGACACGTGCATGCTTGCCGATCGTCGCGGATTCTATTAATGAAAACGGGTGGATTTCACTGCCTTCGCCGATGCGACAGTTTCGAAGGATGCTGTTCGCGCCGATCACCGCGCCGCGCCCCAACCAAACGTAGCCTTCGACAATAACGTTCACATCGATGCTGACATCGCTTTCACATTCCAGCGTGCCCCGGATATCTAGGCGGGATGGGTCGCGCAGCGTTACGCCGCTTTCCATTTGTCGTCGTGAGAGTTCCATCTGATAAGTTCGTTCCAACGTCGCCAACTGCTCCTGACTGTTAACGCCGGCAACTTCCCATGCTTGGTCTGGCGTTTCGGTTGTCACTGGCAACCCTGCGGCAACCGCCAGCTTCAGAATGTCGGTCAGATAATACTCGCCTTGCGCATTTCGATTGCCAAGTGTCGGCAGCCAGCGGTCTAACCATTCGGTCGGACAGGCGACAAATCCCGTGTTAATTTCGCGAATGGCGCGTTGATCCGGCGAGGCGTCCTTCTCTTCAACGATCTCACACACTTCGCCTGCTGTATTTCGCACCATTCTGCCAAGCCCATCCGGGTTCGGGACTTCGTTGGTCAGCCATGCCAAGTGCCCGCGGTTTGCGCTGGCGACGAGTCGCCGCAATGTCGCTGCGGTGATCAGCGGCACATCGCCGTAGAGTACGAGCGTGATATCGCTCTTTGCAATCAGCGGGAGCGCTTGTAGTACGGCGTGACCCGTTCCAAGCTGTGGTTCTTGTTCTGCCCACGCGAGGTCTGTGAAATTTTCGAATGCATTGCGCACTTGGTCGCCGCCGTGCCCGTAGATAATCACGATCATGGTCGGAGAGAGCGTGATTGCTGTCTCAACAACGCGTTGGAGCATGGCCTTGCCCGCAATGGAATGCAGGACTTTCGGGAGCGTTGAGCGCATACGCTTCCCTTGACCGGCCGCGAGGATGACGATGGATAAAGAAGGCATTTCGTGTGATTACTTAGTGGCCACTCGGTGACCCTTCACGCCAATAAAAAAGGCAGTGGGAAGAACCCACTGCCTGAAATTTTTACTGCGCCTCTAAACCGTTACGGCAACTGAATGGTACCAAACTTTGTTTATTTACGCAACTTTCTAATTGCAGCGAGTTGTGCGGCTAGCTGTGCAAGCTCTGCTTGAACAACAGCGCGCTCCTGGCCGCTTTGCCGGTTAGCGAGCGCTTCCTCCGCT
The DNA here is from genome assembly GCA_043788115.1 of Burkholderiales bacterium. Lineage (GTDB taxonomy): Bacteria > Pseudomonadota > Gammaproteobacteria > Burkholderiales > Usitatibacteraceae > UKL13-2. The sequence continues at coordinate 3,893 of JAYVUH010000013.1, read as the reverse complement.
GTCCGCTTGGCTTCCATAACCTTAACTTCATCAAGGTCTTTCGCCCGGACGGAGGTGTTGGCGAGGATGGTCAAGGCTTTCGGTTGAACTTCCAAAATGCCTCCAGACACGTACACCAGCTCCTCAACACCCCCTGCAAGCGTCAGTTTTACCGTACCCGGCTTTATCCGAGTCAGCAGTGGCGCGTGCTGCGGCAGAATACCCAATTCGCCGGACTCACCAGGAGCCACAACCATCTCAGCATCACCTGAAAAAATGGATTGTTCGGCCGATACGATGTTGACATGAAGTGTTGCCATAAATGCTTTCGGTTTTCAGCTGCCGGTTTACATCACGTTGAAAATGTCTGCATCCAACCCAGCGGTTCAAAATGGTCGGGGGCAATAATGAACGTTTATTGCTGCATGCGTCGTTACATCGACTTCGCCTTCTCGAATACTTCGTCGATGCCGCCTACCATGTAGAACGCTTGCTCAGGCAGCGCATCACAATCACCATCTACAATCATTTTGAAGCCGCGGATGGTTTCCTTAAGCGGAACAATCTTGCCCGGTGTGCCGGTAAAGACTTCTGCGACGTTGAATGGCTGCGAGAGAAAACGCTGAATTTTGCGCGCACGCGAGACGGCCAATTTATCTTCTGGTGAAAGCTCATCCATGCCCAGAATCGCGATAATGTCTCGCAATTCCTTGTAACGCTGAAGCGTCGACTGTACCCGACGTGCAACCGTGTAGTGCTCCTCACCAACGACCTGTGGGTCGAGCTGGCGGCTGGTCGAATCCAGCGGGTCGACAGCCGGATAGATGCCGAGCGAGGCAATGTCTCGCGATAACACGACTGTTGCATCCAAGTGGGCAAACGTCGTCGCCGGCGATGGATCGGTCAAGTCATCCGCGGGTACATAAACCGCTTGAATTGAGGTAATCGACCCAGTCTTAGTCGATGTAATTCGTTCTTGCAGGACACCCATCTCTTCCGCGAGTGTCGGTTGGTAGCCAACGGCAGAAGGCATACGGCCAAGCAGAGCTGACACCTCCGTACCGGCCAGCGTATAGCGATAGATATTGTCAACGAAGAACAAAATGTCTTTGCCTTCGTCACGAAAACGCTCCGCCATCGTCAAGCCAGTGAGTGCCACGCGCAGGCGATTTCCCGGCGGCTCATTCATCTGGCCGAACACCATGGCCACCTTGGACTCGCTCAGGTTTTCGGACTTGATTACGCCGGCCTCCTGCATCTCGTGATAGAAATCATTGCCCTCGCGGGTGCGTTCGCCAACACCGGCGAATACCGACAATCCGCCATAGCTCTTCGCGATATTGTTAATGAGTTCCAACATGTTCACGGTCTTGCCTACGCCGGCGCCGCCGAACAGTCCGATCTTGCCGCCCTTGGCAAACGGGCACACTAGGTCAATAACTTTGATACCCGTTGGCAAGAGGTCAACCGATGGAGAAAGCTCATCAAACTTGGGAGCCGGTTGGTGAATCGAGCGGCGCTCTTCCGTCTTGATCGGCCCCTGTTCGTCAATGGGACGGCCCAGCACATCCATGATGCGACCAAGTGTGGCGGCACCGACCGGCACAGAGATAGGTGCCCCCGAATTCTTGACCATCATGCCGCGACGCAGACCGTCAGACGACCCCATGGCGATACAACGCACGACTCCGTCGCCCAATTGCTGCTCGACTTCGAAGGTCAGACCCTTTTCGGCGAATGACTTCTGATCCGACTCCTCAAGCACCAGCGCGTCATAAATACGCGGCATGTCGTTTCGCGGAAACTGGATATCCACGACTGCACCAATACACTGCACTACTTGACCGACACTCATGTTTTGCTCCAACGTAATATTTCAAATTCTGTGTTGACCCGCCAGCGGCTAAACCGCTGCGGCGCCACCGACGATTTCCGATAGTTCTTTGGTAATTGCCGCTTGGCGCGCCTTGTTGTAGGTTAGCTTCAAATCGCCAATGACTGTTTTGGCGTTGTCCGATGCGGACTTCATCGCCACCATCCGCGCCGATTGCTCAGAAGCGATATTTTCAGCCACCGCCGAATAGATAATCGACTCCATGTACCGTTCGAGCAATTCATCCAACACAGTCTTGGCGTCGGGCTCGTAGAGATAATCCCAACCGGCGTCCGGCGCGCCTAACTTTTCACCTGTTAACGGCAGCAGCTGCTCACACATCGTCTCTTGTTTCATCGTATTGATGAACTTGGTATAGCAGAGGTACAGCGCGTCGATCTTGCCTTCCGCAAACTGATCAAGTTGGACCTTAATCGGGCCAATCATCTTTTCCAAGTGTGGCTTGTCGCCAAGACCAATCACCTGTGACACGACCGGTACACCATAGCGCATCAAAAAACTGACGCCTTTATTGCCAATCGCCGTCGCCTGCACTTTTGCACCGGCGTCTTCCCACTCTTTGATCTTGTTGATCATCAGACGCATGGCGTTAGTATTCAACCCTCCACACAGCCCTTTATCGGATGTGACCATAATCACGCCAACATTTTTTACCTGGCTCCGTTTTTGCAAGAACGCATGTTTGTAGTCGGGATTCGCATACGAAAGGTTGGCCGCAACGCTGCGGATTTTTTCGCAGTATGGGCGCGCGGCGCGCATACGCTCCTGCGCCTTCCGCATTTTTGAGGCGGCAACCATTTCCATCGCCTTGGTGATCTTGCGCGTGTTCTCAACGCTCTTGATCTTATTGCGGATTTCTTTTGAACCGGCCATTCTTTACTCTTTCGATTCAGCCATGACGCGCGCCAGCGACGCCTAGTAGGCGCCGCTCTTCTTGAAGTCGGCTACGGCGGCTTTCAATGCGCTCTCGTCCTCGGCGCTAAGGTTATTGTTCTTCACCATTGACTCAACCAACGTCGCATACTTCGCTTTCAGAAACTCGCGCAGGCCCTTCTCAAAGGAGGCCGCTTTCTTAACGTCAACATCGTCCATAAAGTTGTTGTTGACTGCAAACAGAATCAGCGCCATTTCCCAGACCTGCAACGGCTGGTATTGCGGCTGCTTCATGAGTTCGGTGACCATTTTGCCGCGCTCAAGCTGCTTGCGAGTAGCGTCGTCGAGGTCCGATGCAAATTGTGCAAAAGCCGCCAACTCACGATACTGCGCGAGCGCCAAACGCACGCCGGCACCCGTATCTTTACGCTTCATGATCTTGGTCTGCGCGGCACCGCCAACACGAGACACCGAGATACCCGCGTTAATCGCAGGGCGGATACCAGCGTTGAACAAGTCCGTTTCCAGAAAGATTTGACCATCAGTAATCGAAATCACGTTGGTCGGAACGAATGCCGAAACGTCCCCGGCCTGCGTTTCAATAATCGGCAGCGCAGTCAACGAGCCGGTTTTGCCCTTGACGGCGCCGTTTGTAAACTTCTCAACGTAGGCGGCATTGACGCGGGCTGCGCGCTCTAGCAAGCGGCTGTGAAGATAAAAAACATCGCCCGGGTATGCCTCGCGGCCTGGAGGGCGACGGAGCAACAAGGAGACCTGGCGATACGCCACGGCCTGCTTCGATAAATCGTCATAAATAATCAGGGCATCTTGACCGCGATCGCGGAAGTACTCGCCCATCGTGCAACCCGAATATGCGGCGATATATTGCATTGCTGCCGATTCGGACGCAGTCGAGGCCACCACAATGGTGTAAGCCAGTGCGCCGGTTTCGTCGAGTTTGCGAACAACGTTCGCGACAGTCGATGCTTTTTGACCGATCGCTACGTAAACGCAAAACATGTCCTTGCCTTTTTGGTTGATGATCGTGTCGATCGCAACCGCGGTCTTGCCGGTTTGCCGATCGCCGATAATCAACTCCCGCTGGCCGCGTCCCACCGGCACCATTGCGTCGATAGCCTTCAGGCCG
>JAYVUH010000012.1:0-14537 GCA_043788115.1 Burkholderiales bacterium | reverse complement strand
TCCAACACGGCCCACCAATAAAGGTTAAATTCATCGACCCAAGGGTAGTCTCTAAATCCCAAACGGACCAATAACCCAGCCGATGGCGGCCAAATGGGCGGGGTGTGATCTCATACAGCCGATGGTCGCCCAATTGCGATTGCGTTGTCAATGAAGTAGCGCACATGAAGTCGCACGCAAAAGACGGTGCGCAGTCGCACGGAAGCCCGTTCACGATCGTCTCGGCGTCAGGGCGCTGGCTATAATAACTATCGATTTCGCGAGGGTGAAGCGCCGCTGCCATGTTCTATTTGATTGCCGCCTTAATGGTGTTGCTCGCGCTGGGGTTTGTATTGCTGCCGCTGCTGCGCCGCCCGAGAGCGGAATCGTCAACCTCGATTGAGGCCGCCAACATTGAGGCGTTCAGGGTTCAGCGCCGCGAAGTTGAGGCTGATCACGATCATGGTCTGATTACGCAAGCCGAACGCGACCGTATTGTCGAGGAGCTTGGAGGGCGCTTGGCCGACGAGATCGAGCCGGAAGCAAAATCCCAGCAAATACGGGCGGCTTCAGGCATAAATGCCCCAAACACCCCGTGGATATTGGTCGTTGTCTTATTGGTCTTCGTGCTTGGCGGCTCGGTCGGTGGCTATGCGCTGTGGGGGGCGCACGACGCACGGCAAGCGGTTTCCCCCGGCGCTTCTGTAGGTGGCGCCAACGGCGATCCAAACGCACCCTTGTCCGACAAGCAGATGCTCGCGTTGGTCGAGAATTTGGCCAAGAAAATGGAAGCGAATCCGGATGATCCGAAGGGTTGGATCCTGCTGGGGCGCTCTCAGAACGCACTCGGTCAATGGGGTGCGGCGGCCAATGCCTTTGAGCGTGCTCTGGCGCTAACACCGAACGACGCACAATTGCTGGCCGACGTTGCCGATGTGCAGGCGATGGTTCAGGAAGGTAGTTTTGTTGGCAAGCCAATGGAACTAGCGCGGCGCGCGCTGAAAATTGATCCTAAAAACATGAAGGCGTTGGCCCTTGTGGGCACGGCCGAAATGCGCGCGGGGAATAAGGACGCTTCGCTGAAACACTGGCAGAACCTGCTCGCCGTGTTGCCGAAAGACTCGGAAGATGCCGCACAAGTGACGTCCATCATCAGTGAGATCAAGACGGGTCAACGGGCAGCTAAGCCGAGTGCTGCTGCTGCAACGGCGCTAGTCGAAAAAAGCGCGCCACGTGCTGCTGAGGCGGGGAAGTTTGTACGGGGTGAAGTCGGCATTGCGCCAGCGCTGGCGGGCAGGATTGCCAAGAGCGATGTCCTTTTTGTTTTCGCGCGCGCCGCGAATGGGCCGAAGATGCCGCTAGCAGTCTTGCGGATTCCGGTACCCACATCGTGGCCGTATCGGTTCGAACTCACCGACGCGATGGCCATGGCTCCGGGGATGAGCTTGTCATCGTTTCCGCAAGTGATCATCGAAGCGCGCATTTCCAAAAGCGGCAGCGCACCACTCCAGCCCGGTGATTTGCAAGGCCTGAGTGCTACGGTGACACCGCCGACGAACGGCATCAAGCTGACCATCGACAAGGTTGCACCGTAGTGGCCGATTCAGTGGCCGATACGCGGCTCGAAGCGAGAGGTCTTGGCCTGACGCGCGGTCCGCGTTTGCTGTTTGCCGACCTTGGTTTCGCGTTGAGCGCCGGGCAGGCGTTGATCCTGCGCGGACCCAATGGCGTCGGAAAGACGAGTCTGCTGCGGGTGCTGGCGGGGCTGACCACCGCCGATTGCGGACAGGTATTTCTGAATGGACAGCCGACTTCGTCCCTCTCGTCGGCCGGGCGGCACGCGCTGCTGTATCTCGGGCACGCTAACGCACTTAAAGATGACTTCACGGCGCAGGAGAATTTGGTCGATCAATTGGCGCTCGACGCGCATTGTGTCGGCCCCGACGAGCAGCTGGAAGCGTTGAAGGAATTTGGCTTATTGCCGCGTCGCGATGTGCTCGCGCGCCGTTTGTCGCAAGGACAAAAGCGCCGCGTCGGGCTGGCGCGGCTCGCGCTAAACACCGGCAGTCGAGGCAAGCCAGTATGGTTGCTCGATGAACCGACCAATGCGCTAGATGCCGAGGGCGCGCAACTGTTTCGACAGGTTGTTGACGGCCACCTAGCCGGTGGCGGCATCGCGGTGATTGCGACTCACCTACCGATGGAATTGACTGGCGCCGTACACGAACTGCAGATGCAGGAGGGCGCGTGAACGCGGAACTTTTGGCCGGAGGCGAATTGGCTGCGCCCGAGCGGGGCGTCTGGATTGCGTTATCCAGAGATCTGAAGCTCGCCATGCGCTCGAAAGGTGAACTCGGGCAGGCGCTCGCGTTTTTTGTCATTGTTGTCAGCCTCTTTCCGCTCGCCATCGGCCCGGAAACGGCACTCTTGAAGCGAGTGGCGCCGGGCGTGGTTTGGGTCTGTGCGTTGCTGGCAGTGATGTTGACGCTGCCGCGCGTGTTCCAAAGCGACTACCTCGATGGCACGCTCGAGCAGCTCGCGCTGTCGCCGTACCCATTGCCATTGCTATGCGCGGGTAAAATGATGTCCCACTGGGTCACGACCGGCCTGCCACTCGCCGCAGTCGCGCCGGTGCTCGGGCTGCAATTTGGGCTGGACGGGCGTGAACTGATGGTCGTCGTTGCTGGTCTATTGCTGGGGACGCCGATTTTGACGATGCTCGGTGCCATCGGGGCGGCGTTGGTACTGGGTGTGAGAGGGGGCTCGATTTTGATGGCGCTGTTGGTGTTACCGCTCTACATTCCGGTATTGATTTTTGGTGCCGGCGCGGCGGAGGCGAGTATGGCCGGTATTGATGTGACGGCGAATTTGTCACTGCTCGCCGCGATGCTGTTGTTTGGATTGGTGACCACGCCGTTCGCCGCTGCCACCGCGGTAAAAATTTCTCTGGATTGAAATGAGTCTCTTCAAGTATTCCGCACCTTCGACGTTCTACCCGCTTGCGGGAAGGCTTGTGCCTTGGTTCGGCACACTCGCGTTTGTGCTGGCGGTGATCGGCCTCTATCTAGGTTTGTTTGTCGCCCCTGAAGACTTCCAGCAGGGTGAGGTCTACCGCATCATTTTTATTCACGTGCCAACCGCATGGATGGCGATGTTCATCTATCTGGTGATGGCGGGCTACGCCGTGCTGGCGTTGGTATATCAGACCAAGCTTTCGGCGATGATGATGGAAGCGCTAGCACCGACCGGCGCGATGTTCACCGCGCTGGCGTTGTGGACGGGAGCGTTGTGGGGGCGGCCAACGTGGGGCACGTATTGGGCCTTCGACGCGCGTATGACTTCGACGCTGATCCTGCTGTTTCTCTACGTCGGTTACATCGCGCTGATCAATGCCATCGAAGATAAAAAGCGCGCTGACAAAGCAGGTGCCTTGCTGGTGCTGGTGGGTTCAATTAATGTGCCGATCATTTATTTTTCGGTGAAATGGTGGAACACCCTCCACCAAGGCGCATCGATCTCGATTAGCCAGGGCAACAAAATGGCCTCAACCATGTTGCTTGCCATGCTGGTGATGGCGCTCGCTTGCTGGATGTATTCGATCGCGGTCGCGTTTTGCCGTGTTCGTGCCATCATCCTTGAGCGCGAGCGCCATACACTCTGGGTACGCGACATCAAAGAGGCACAGTCATGAACTGGGCTGAGTTTTTTTCGATGGACGGCAAGGGCTTCTATGTATGGGGCTCGTTTGGCGCGTTCCTTCTTTGCATCGTCGTGGAAATTGTGATGGTGCGACTGCGAATCGGGGCGGCGCAACAAGACGTTCGCGAAACGGCTGCTTTAGGGCGCGACAATATGGTCGCGGAGAAGCGTATTGATCAAGCGGGGATGTGATGTTGACGTTACGTGCAAAGCGTTTTGTTTGGGTCGCTGCCGGGTTGGTGATTTTGGCCACCGCCATAGCGTTGGTATTACGGTCATTCAACTCGAACCTAGTGTTCTTCTTCACGCCAAGTGACGTCAGCCAAAACAAGGCGCCGAAAGATCGGACGTTTCGGTTGGGTGGGCTGGTGACCGAGGGCAGCGTAAAACGAAATCCAGACGGGCTGACGGTCATGTTTGCGGTGACCGATACGGTGCAGACCATTCCTGTCAGCTACACCGGCATCCTTCCGGACCTGTTCAAAGAAGGTAAGGGTGTTGTCGCGCAAGGCATGATTGGTGGCGATGGCGTTTTTCGTGCCGCCGAAGTGCTCGCCAAGCACGATGAAAATTACATGCCGCCTGAGGCTGCCGAAGCGTTGAAACGCGCTGGGCATCCGATCGAAGGCAAAGTGTTTGCCGGCCAAAAGTCGGTGGTCACACAGCCCGCAAAGTGAGCAAGCGATGATTCCTGAACTCGGTCACTTTTCACTCATCATCGCACTGTGTCTGGCGATTCTGCTCGGCACCGTGCCGTTGATTGGCACCTTTCGAAATGACGACCGGCTGATCGGCCTCGCGCGACCGCTAGCCTCCGGCCAGTTCGTGTTTGTGGTGTTTGCGTTTGCGTGCTTGATCTATTGCTTTGTCACCAGCGATTTTTCGGTCAAGAACGTGGCGGCGAATTCCAACACCAAGCTACCTGTTTACTACAAGGTCACAGCGTCGTGGGGATCGCACGAAGGCTCGTTGTTGTTGTGGGTGCTGATGCTGACCGGTTGGACCTTCGCCGTGTCGGTGTTCAGTCGTAACCTGCCGCGCGAGGTCGTCGCACGTGTGTTGTCGGTCATGGGGCTGATCGCCATCGGCTTCTTCCTCTTCATGCTGATGACGTCGAATCCATTTGAGCGGCTGTTCCCGGCGGTAGCCGAAGGGCGCGATCTGAATCCGCTGTTGCAAGACCCGGGCATGATCTATCACCCGCCGATGCTCTATATGGGCTACGTTGGCTTCTCGGTGGCCTTCGCCTTTGCGGTGGCGGCACTCATCGGCGGCAAGCTCGACGCGACGTGGGCGCGCTGGTCGCGCCCTTGGACGACTGCGGCGTGGATTTTTCTCACGCTCGGTATTGCGCTCGGTAGCGCGTGGGCTTACTACGAACTCGGCTGGGGCGGTTGGTGGTTCTGGGATCCGGTGGAGAACGCTTCATTCATGCCGTGGTTGGTCGGCACCGCGTTGATTCACTCGCTTGCGGTCACCGAGAAGCGCGGCATCTTTAAAAGCTGGACCGTCTTGCTTGCCATCATGGCCTTCTCACTTTCGCTCCTTGGGACTTTCCTAGTGCGCTCCGGTGTGCTCACCAGCGTGCATGCATTCGCGACTGACCCAGCACGTGGTGCGTTTATTCTCGCTTTCCTGGTGGTGGTGATCGGCGTGTCACTCGCACTGTATGCGTGGCGCGCGCCGCAGTTGGGTCTGGCCAAAGTGCCGGGCGCGTTTTCGCCGTATTCGCGCGAAGCGTTGCTGCTCGCCAACAACGTCCTGCTGTTGGTGGCGATGCTCGCGGTGATGCTCGGCACCCTCTATCCGCTGTTTCTTGATGCGCTCAAACTCGGCAAAATTTCAGTCGGCCCGCCTTATTTCGATGCGGTGTTCTTTCCCTTGATGGCGCCGGCACTGTTTCTGATGGCAATTGGTCCGATCTCTTCGTGGCGTAACGCAACACTGCCGGACTTGTGGACTCGGCTGAAGTGGGCGCTGGGTGCGGCGATCGCCTGCGCGGTTGTGACGCCATTCTTGATGGGCAAGTGGTCGATGCTGATCGCACTAGGATTATTGTTGGCGTTCTGGATCATCGCAGCTTGCACCGCCTCCATCGTGCACCGGATTCGCGCCACCGCTCGTGACGGACTGCTTGCGAAGCTGCGCGCCAACAGCGCGAGCTACTACGGCATGCACATCGCTCATGTGGGTATCGCGGTGTTTGTGATCGGCGTAACGCTCGTACGCGGCTACGAGACCGAGCGCGACGTGCGGATGGCGCCGGGCGACACAGTCACCGAGCGTGGCTACACGTTCAAGTTTGTGTCGGTTGGTGAAAAGCAGGGGCCCAACTTTGCGGCGATCAAGGGTCGCTTTGAGGTGAGCCACAACGGTCGGGTGGTCGAACTGCTCATGCCCGAAAAGCGCACTTACTTTGCATCCGGGCAGACCATGACCGAGGCGGCGATTGATTCTGGTTTCACGCGCGATCTATATGTCTCGCTAGGTGAGCCGGTAGAAAACGCCACCGACGGCGCGTGGGGTGTTCGCATTTACGTGAAGCCCTTTATTGATTGGATTTGGGCGGGCTGCATCCTGATGGCGCTCGGTGGCGCGTTTGCCATTGGCGACAAGCGTTACCGTGTTCGCGCACGGCAGTCAGAGGCAGTGCGATCCCCGTTGCCGACGAATTCGTCGTTGCCGTCAGCCGACCCGAAGTCTTCTAGCCCGCAGGCTGCCGAATGAGTGCAGAGCCGACCGTAGCGGTTTCGCCGCATGCACGCACGTCGGCCAAACGCGCATGGACATTCTTTTTGCCGATCGCTGTGTTCGGCGTGTTGGTCTGGTTCTTTTACAAGGGCCTGTTTCTCAATCCGCGCGAAGTTCCATCTGCGCTTATTGACAAGCCAGTGCCACAATTTTCACTCGCGGTATTGCATGCACCCGACCAGAAGTTTTCGCCTGTAGAGATGAAGGGGCAAGTGTGGCTGCTAAACGTTTGGGGCAGTTGGTGCGTGTCGTGTCAGTATGAACATCCGTTTTTGAACGAGCTCGCGAAACGAGAAATCGCGCCCGTGGTTGGATTCAATTGGAAAGACGAGCCCGCCACGGCGAAGAAATGGCTGGCGAAGCATGGCAATCCGTATCGCTTGAGCGTCAGCGATCTCGACGGACGCGTGGCCATCGACTGGGGTGTCTACGGCGCACCGGAGACGTTTGTGATCGACAAAAGCGGCACCATTCGCTACAAGCACACGGGGCCGATTGACGCCAATGTGCTGAACGACACGTTGCTGCCGATTATTCGTGACCTGAAAAAAAGCTAACGGACACTTTAGTGAATGCCCGATCTCTCCAAAATCTGTCTAGCTGCGCAAAGTTCGTGATGACGGGCGTAACCGAACGCGGCAAGACTGAAATAGCGAACACGCCTATCGACGGGCGTTTCCAATCGAAAATGGCTGAAAGCACCCGTCAATGCTTGAGTTTTTTATTTGTCTTTCTGTTTTGCTTGTCCTGTCTCAGTGCGGTCGGCCCCGCGCAGGCGCAGGTGCAGTCGCCTGAAATGCCACTTCCAGCGCCCGAACTGGCATTGCGGCTGAAGAAACTCGAAAGCGAATTGCGCTGTCTGGTTTGCCAAAACCAAACCTTGGCAGAATCACCCGCCGGGCTGGCCGGCGACCTGCGTCGCGAAGTGCGCCTGCTGATCGATCAGGGAAAGACGGACGAGCAAATCAAAGCCTATTTGCGGGCCCGCTACGGTGACTTTGTGCTCTACAAGCCACCGGTTGACCCGAAGACCTATCTGCTTTGGTTTGGCCCGTTCGGGCTGCTGATCGTTGCGGCGCTTTCAGCGTGGTGGCTGACGCGCCGGCGGCGAGATGCGGGAGAGGTCGGCGAAGCCCTAACGCCGCAAGACGCCCAGACGATCGAATCCCAACGCCGCGCGCGGGCGCTGCTCGACGATGATCAGCAAGATAAAGACGAACGCAAATGATGATCGATGACGTTGCCGGCATCCGGCGGGTGCTCAAGGCCACCCGCACGATTGCCGTCGTTGGCCTTTCGGCCAATTGGTGGCGCCCCAGTTTCTTTGCAGCCAAGTATATGCAGGAGCACGGCTATCGCATTATTCCGGTCAACCCAGCGTACCCAGAAGTACTCGGCGAGAAGTGCTACTCAAGGCTGGGTGATATTCCCGACAAAGTCGATATGGTTGATTGTTTTCGCAAGAGTGAGGAAATTCCTGCGCTGGCCGAAGAGGCGATTCAGATCGGCGCGGGCTGCCTGTGGATGCAACTCGGGGTGGTGAATCCGGCGGCGGCCGAACAGGCGATGGCGGCGGGGCTCGATGTGGTGATGGACCGCTGTGTAAAGATTGAACACGGCCGGCTGTTTGGCGGCCTAAACTATGTGGGCGTGAACACCAAGCTCATCTCCGCTAAACGACAAGCCTCTTGAGCCATCGGTTGAATTTTTTTCCGTCGGCGTTGTCATTGTATTGTCGTCTTGTCTGGCTAGCCTTTCGCGCACAATAACGATAGAAACATAACAACAAGAAGGGAGTTTTAAATGGCGACATATCTGCTCTGGGCGATCGCTGGTTTTGTCCTGATCATCGCCGAACTCGTGACCGGCACGTTCTATCTGGTTGTTCTCGGCGTCGCCGCACTGGTCGGTGCGCTGGTCGCATGGCTGGGTGGCGCGTTTTGGCTGCAGGTCATCCTCACAGCCGCCGCGACACTCGTTGGGACCTACCTAGTCCATGCATGGTGGCAACGACATCCCAAGGAATCTCACGCCGAGAATAGTCTGGAGGTCGGACAGACGGTGGTGTTTGAGTCGTGGGTGAATGAGGCGGGCGGCACGGCCCGCGTTAAGTATCGTGGCGCATCGTGGGATGCCAAGGTGACTGGTTCAGCAAAGACGGACGACGTGCTCACCATCAAGGCCCTTGAACAAGGCGTGCTTCAGGTCGCTCCGTGACACTGCTGAAGTCGACCGCGACCCATATTTCGCATCCCCATCTACGTACTGCACACCATAGCGACTCTAGGAGAATAGCCATGTTTGCCAAAGTTATCGGCGTCATCATCGCCACAATCGTGGTCTACGCCACCCCGGGCTTCTCCGGCTACGCTATCCCATTTTTCTTTTTGGCGACGATCATTGTCTTCGTCATCGAGGGGGTGCGCATCGTGCCGCAGCAAGAGGCTTGGGTGGTTGAACGTCTTGGCAAGTATCACTTCACACTGGTGCCGGGCTTGAATGTGATCGTGCCGTTCTTCGATCGCGTGGCGTATCGCCACAGCCTCAAAGAAGTTCCGCTCGACATCGCCGAACAGGTCTGCATCACAAAGGACAACACGCAGCTCGCGGTGGACGGCATCATCTATTTTCAAGTGATGGATCCGAAGCTGGCGAGCTATGGTTCGAGCGACTACATCACCGCGATTTCGCAATTGGCCCAGACCGCATTGCGTTCAGAAATCGGCAAAATGGAACTCGACAAGACGTTCGAATCGCGCGATGAGATCAACCACAAGATCGTCAGCGTGCTCGATGAAGCAGGTCGTACCTGGGGCATCAAGGTGCTTCGCTACGAGATCAAATCGCTCACCCCGCCGGAATCGATTCTGCGTTCCATGCAAGCGCAGATTACGGCCGAGCGTGAGAAACGTGCGTTGATCGCGAAGTCTGAGGGGGTGCGCCAAGAAGAAATCAACATTGCCGACGGCCAACGTCAGGCGGCGATCCTCGCCTCCGAGGGCGAAAAACAGGCGGCGATCAACAAGGCGCAGGGTGAATCACAGGCGCTGTTGCTGGTGGCCGAAGCCACCGCGTCAGCCGTCAAGCAAGTGGCTGCGGCGCTGGAAGCGCCCGGTGGTCAGCAGGCGGCCAACCTGAAAATTGCAGAGAAGTACGTGGAACAGTTCGGCCAACTTGCGAAAGCCGGCAATACCTTGATTATCCCTGCCAACATTGCCGATGTCGCTTCAATGTTGACCAGCGCCATGACCGTCTTGGACAAGACCAAGCAAGCGATGAAGTAGGTTGGTGGTTGCCCCGACAAAGCGCGCTGTGGCGTGCTTTGTTGTTTGCAGAACACCGCCCGCCTAGCAGTTTGTTGAAATTCACTATATGCGTTCGGCAGGCGATCTCGGCACCCCGCTTCCCCCTTTTCCAAAGGGGGAGAGCGAAGCGAGGGGGCAGTGGCACGCAACGCGTTCACTCGGTTTCGGCATTGCGAATTTCAACAAACTGCTAGGGCTGGCCCCGGATGTTGTTATGGTGCATGCCTTGCAGGCATTGGCGAACGTCACCGTAACTGCATACAATCACCGATCACACTTTCAGAGATACGGCTATGGCCGACCGCCAATTCGGATTTGAAACGCTCGCGCTCCACGCCGGACAGATTCCGGACGCGGCGACCGGCTCGCGCGCATTGCCGATTTACCAGACCACGTCATATGTGTTTGACAGCGCCGACCACGCGGCGTCGCTGTTCAATCTACAAACGTTCGGCAACGTGTACACGCGGCTCTCCAATCCGACCACCGCCGCCTTTGAAGAGCGCTGCGCGGCGTTGGAGGGCGGACGCGCGGCGGTGGCGACGGCCAGCGGTCAGGCGGCAGAGATGGTGGCGTTGCTCAACATTCTGGAAACAGGGGATCACATTGTGTCGTCGTCCAAGCTGTACGGCGGCACGCACACGATGTTCAGCGTGAACTTCAAGAAACTCGGCATCGAGGCAACGTTGGTCGATCCCGACGAGCCGGAGAATTTCAGACGCGCGTTGAAGCCGAATACCAAGGCGGTTTTTTCAGAAACCTTGGGAAATCCGGCCATCAACATGATCGACTTGGAAGCGGTTGGCAAGATCGCGCGCGAAGCTGGCGTGCCGTTCATTGTCGACAATACCGCCGCCTCACCGTATCTTTGCCAGCCGTTGCGGCACGGTGCAGATATCGTCATTCACAGTGCAACCAAGTTCATGGGTGGGCACGGCACGTCGATGGGCGGCGTGGTGATCGAGAGTGGAAAATTCCCATGGGGAGATGCCGGCATTGCGGAGAAGTTTCCCGGCATGCACGAACCGTCGGCGGGTTATCACGGCGTGCGCTTCTTTGAGACCTTCGGTGACTTCGCCTACACGATGAAAGCGCGCATGGAAGTGATGCGTGTTTACGGCCCAACCATCTCACCGTTCAACGCGTGGCAACTCATGCAAGGCTTGGAAACGCTACCGGTACGCATGGAGCGGCACTGCGCGAACGCGATGAGGGTCGCCCACTTTCTTGAAAGCCATCCGATGGTGGCGTGGGTGAACTATCCCGGGCTCAAGTCGAATCGCTATCATCAGTTGGTGCAGCGTTATATGCCAAAGGGTGCTGGTGCACTGCTGTCATTCGGCATTAAAGGCAGCGCCACTTCCAGCTTTGATGCGGGTGTGAAGTTCATCGAGGCGTTGCAGTTCATCTCGCACCTTGCCAACATCGGCGACGCTAAATCACTGGTGATTCATCCGGCATCGACCACGCACCGGCAACTCAGCGAAGCAGATCAAATCAAAGCGGGCGTACCGCCCGATATGATCCGACTGTCTGTCGGGCTGGAAACGATTGATGACATCCTCTGGGACATTGAGCAAGCGCTGGAAAAAGCGGCCTAGATCGGCCGTCTAAGCGCGGGTGAGATTGCCGAGGACGCTGGGATGCGTGGCACCGGTGGTCAACGTCAAATCCAGAGCGACCGCCTCAACGTGCTGCTTAGCGAGCCAAGCAAAGGCAAGGGCTTCGACCTGCTGCGTAGGTACGCCGTAGACATCGCTTTTCACAACTTGCAGTTGCGGTAGCAAAGTTTGTAGTCGTAGCAGCAGGGCCAAATTGTTGGCACCTCCGCCGCAAACGATCATCGATCTCGCATTCGGTGCATGGCGCGCTACGTCCGAGGCGATCGCCCACGACGTGAGTTCGAGCAGCGTCGCTTGGACGTCGGCTGGCGCCGCCGATGCGGTGTTGGTAATTGATGTCAGCCAGTCGGCGTGGAACAAGTCTCGCCCGGTGCTCTTCGGCGGCGCGGCGCGGAAGTATGCGTGTGATTGCATCGCACGTAGCATCGTCGGCTGAACCGTGCCTTGAGACGCCCATTTGCCGCCGTCATCGAACGGAGTTTGCAAATGTCTGGAGGCCCAGTGGTCCATGAGACAGTTGCCGGGACCGCAGTCGAACCCCCACACCGCGTGGTTTGGTTGAAGTACGGTGATATTGGCAATGCCGCCAATATTGACAACGACCCGGCACTCAGTTGTCGACCGAAATATTCCGTCGTGAAATGCGGGCGCAAGCGGCGCTCCCTGTCCGCCGCTTGCGATGTCGCGAGAACGAAAGTCGGATACGACATCGATACCCGTGCGTTCGGCCAGGCGTGCCGCATTGTTGAGCTGGGATGTAAAGCCAAGATCCGGCCTGTGTCGCACCGTCTGCCCGTGGCAGCCGATGGCGCGAATTTGACGACGATCAATGTTCCCCGCGCTGAGCGCCTTGTTCACGGCACCCGCGTAAACCTCAGCCAACTGGTTGGCTGCGATCGCCGCGCGCTCGATTTCGCTCGGGCCGGGCGCATTCAGGGCGAACAGTTCGGCGCGCAACTCTGGCGCATAGCCGACGCTCTCGAAGGCGAGGACGATGGGCTTGGTACCGGAGAAATCCGCGACGATCGCATCAGCGCCGTCCATTGAGGTGCCGGACATGATGCCGACGTACAATCCCGACCGCCTCACCAAGCTACTCGAAACGGCCGAATGAAGTGTCGCGAAGCAGGGCGAGTTGCGCGCTTTGCGCGGCCGCAGTAGCTTTGAACGGTGCGATGTACTTTGCGGCCAGAGGATCAGCTTTGGGGAGCGCGACGCGCATCGGGTCTTGATGCTGGCCCGAAATTTTGAACTCGTAATGTAAATGCGGACCGGTGGCAAAACCGGTCGAGCCCACATAGGCAATCGTCTGTCCCTGGCTCACCCGGGTGCCGCGCCGCACGCCGGACGCAAATCCGGAAAGATGTCCATATAGCGTCATGATCGACCCAGAGTGCCGCACCTCGACGACGTTGCCGTAGCCGCCCTTGACGCCGGCGAATTCCACGACGCCGTCGGCCGTCGCCCAAGTTGGTGTGCCGCGTGGCGCGGCAAAATCGACACCGGTGTGTTGTCGCCAGTTCTTGAAGATCGGATGCATGCGCCCGCCAAAGCCGGACGAAACGCGCGAAAACGCGAGTGGTGAACGCAGGAACGACTTGGCCCGATTTGCGCCGTCGGCTGCGTAATAGCCGTCAATGCCGTCGCTGTCGGTGAATAAATACGCCTCGAACGTCTTTCCCTTGTTGGCAAAATCCGCCGAGATGACGCGACCGGGGCGGAGAAATTCACCGTTGTAATAGAGCATTTCATAGACGACGCTGAACCGATCGCCGGCCCTTAGGTCAACGTGAAAATCGATATCGGTCGAGAAGATTCGGGCGAGCTGGTTGGCGACGGCATCGGGAATATTTGCCGCGTCGGTAGCGCCAAAAAGCGAGGAGCGAATCACGCCTGACTTGCGTACGGTCTGCGTGGTTGGAACAATGGATTTTTCAACCGCGCTGAAATTGTGGGGCTGGCGCGTCACTTCGAGTAGCTTGTCAGGGCTGTGCAGGTACACAAGGGTCTGTAGTTCACCCTCGCCGTCCACCACCGCCTGAACAGTTCGGCCGGGGCGCAACTGAAAAATTGAACGTGCGTCCTTCGAGGTTCTCAGGAATTCAAATGCCGCCCGATCGTTGACGTTGAGGCGCTGCAGCAGTCCCGCGACGGAATCGCCTTTTTGCACCCGATCCGCCGTATGAAATACGACGTGGTCTGGGTGAGAGGGCGTAAATTCCGGGAGCAATACGGCTTCAACTACGTCTCGTCGGACCACCTGCGACGTCGCCGTATCCGAAGAAACGCCAAACGCCGTCAGTACGCCGAAGACTGGTAGGGCCAGCAGGACGCCCACGGCAGTAGCCGTACGCCGAAACTCCGAACGCTTAACGGTGGCCGGGAGTGCGCGCAGCAGTTTGCTGCTTGCCTGATGCAGCAGAATTTTGGCTCTTGCGTATTCCATCGGTTTAGATGATCGGCGGGCAGCGGTCGCCGCAGTAATGACAGTCGTGCAGGATAGCAGAAACACCTTTTCTGGTGGATGGTTTGCCGAGGCTTGCCAGTGGCGTCAGTTCTCGTCGTTTCAGGGATGAAATCAAGCAAACCCAGAGTCGCAGGCGGGCGTCAGCAACGCCGCTGCACGCCTTGTGCGATGGCGTGCAGCACAACATACCGCTTCCGCACGGCGCACTGCGCACTGCGCAACGGGGATAAAGCTGTGGACAAGCTGTTGATCAATATGCCGCGATGGGCCCTCGTTTTGGAAGCAGCGGATTAATCCGGCCTCTCCTCGGAATGCTCAAGTGCCTGCCGCTGTCCTCGATCCGCAAAGATTTTGTCGCGATATTGAAATCTTTTCGTCAAAAGGGGTTGACCGAAGTATTGCTGCACTGCATAATTGCAATCCCTCGAAACAACCCACAACGGTTCTGAACGGAACTGGTGTGAATTGTTTTGAGTTGCTCTTTAAAAACGTGACAACCGATTGAGGTGGGTACTCTTGTATTGAGGATACTTGCTTGGTGATGGTAGTGTTGAGTTGGTATTGTTGGCTTAGGCTGATGGTGCTGATGAGGTGCTGCTGGTGCTTTAGTGCATAGGTCGCTGGGTGAGTTGAACTCAAAATATTGAAGTAGTACCCGTCTCAAAGAAGTAAACGTCCTTGGGGTTAAAGCCAGGGGCGAAGCAAGCTTTGGGT
>JAYVUH010000011.1:0-12717 GCA_043788115.1 Burkholderiales bacterium | reverse complement strand
CGTCATTCGGGCGAACAGGCGCTAAAGTACATAGTTGGCAGGTGTGCGCCATTATGGCAAAGCTTGGTGTGCACGACGATGTAGGCGAATCCTCAAAAGGCTTGGAGACAGCATGACGCGCGATCATCACAAACTGGGAATACCTCACACCGCCATCCGTGTCAGTGCGTCGCTGTGGCTCGCAGTCATGATTGGCGAAGTCGGCGCCCAGACGCCGCCACCCGTTGCCACGCCGACCGACGGCCGTAGTGTTGTGCTGGCCGGTACCGTCGTGACGATGAATGCGGCGCGCGAAGTACTCAACCCGGGTCTAGTCTGGGTTCACAAGGGAGTGATCGTCGCCGTCGGCCGAGATGCTAGCGCATTGGAAGCCGCAGTCGCTGACGAGGTCCTCAAGCAAGAATTGCGACGTGCACCGGTGGTGCATCTGAGCGGGGTGATTTATCCGGGCATGATTGATCTACACAATCACCCCGAATACGCAATCTATCCGCTGCTCCCAATCAAACGAAAATATCGCGATCGCTACGAGTGGCGCTTTTACGATAACGACTACGCGCGTCGCATCGAAAGTCTCCACATATTGCTTACCGCGCCGCACTATTTCGATCTGAGCGTCGATGTCGGCCGCTATGGCGAATACAAGGCCTTAATGGGCGGCACCACCACGTTGCAAGGCTCGCGGACCAGCCTGCCGTCGGCGCGCGACGAGTGTCTGGTGCGCAATATCGAGACGAGTAATGTGACCGCCAGACCGGCGTTCTCGCGGGTTGATATCGGCCGCGACGCCGCCGAGTGGCAGCGCATGGCCGAGGAACGTACTCGCGGCCCGCTCGTGATCCATTTGGCCGAAGGGGTCGGTCCGCGCATGGCGGGTGAGTTTGACGCCGTCAAACGCAGCGGCCTGCTGGGCCCCGGGCTGGTGGCCATCCACGGCGTAGGCCTGACCGCAGCGCAATTCGGCGAAATGGCGACTGCTGGCGCGAAACTGGTCTGGTCGCCACTGTCGAACTTTATGCTCTATGGCCAAACGGCGGATGTTCGCGCCGCGAGAGAGGCAGGCGTCGGCATTTCGCTCGCCCCTGATTGGACGCCCTCAGGATCCAAGTCGATTTTGGGCGAGTTGAAGGTAGCTGATTTGGTCAATCAGCATCACCTTAAGCGCCTCTTCACCGATCGCGAGCTGGTGGAAATGGTCACGATCAATCCGGCCAACGCGATGGGTTGGCAGCAGCAGCTGGGGCAAATCGCGCCCGGCTATCTGGCCGACATTGTCGTCGTTGACCGGTTGGTGGATGACCCATACCGCAATCTGATTGTTGCCATCGAGGAAAACATCCAACTGGTCATGGTGCGCGGCGAGTCGCTGTATGGTGACAAGCCGCTACTCACTGGGCTGCGCGCGGCTCGACAGTTGGAGTCATTGCCACCGATTGGTGTGTTGAGCAACGCGGACGCTTTAGGCGCTGCGGCTCGCCGGGTGAAGATGATCGCCCCCAACTGTCAGGGGTCGGCCTTACCCGAAACGAGCGTCGAAGACGTGTCTGTCCGCATCCAACAAGCCCTCCGCCTGAATGCCGCGCAGTTCGCCAAACGCGTCTCGGCTGAACAATTCACCAAGGACTTGCGCTTGTGCGGAGCCGAATACCACGGCGCAGCGCCGACGGCGGCCGACGCGAATCGTTTACTCGCTTGCCGGTTTGAGCTGCCGTTCGAAAAAACGCTGCTCAGTCCCTTGACCACCAACGCCGACCCGCAATTTTTTGTGCGCCTCAATGCGAACCCCAATTTGCCCGGCTACCTCAAGCGGCTTGTGGAGTACTACAAACCACCTCAGGGCGCCAACCGCCCAATGCGCCAGCCAGCGTCGGCCGCTCGGTAGGTGATGCGGTCATGCAGGCGACTGGCACGACCCTGCCAGAACTCAAACAAGTCAGGCACCAAGCGATAGCCACCCCAATTCGGCGGGCGCACGGGGGCCTCGCCGTATTGCTCGGAAAACGACGCCACGCGCGCCGCCAGTTCTTCGCGTGAGGCAATCACCCGGCTCTGCGGAGACGCCCAAGCACCGATCCGGCTGGCCAACGGCCGAATCGCGTAATAGGCATCTGATTCGGCCGCATCAACGCGCTCAACTCGCCCCTCAATGCGTATCTGGCGCTCAAGTTCCGGCCAGAAAAAAAGTAGTGCCGCATTGGGGTTGGCGAGCAGATCGTCGCCCTTACGACTCTGATAGTTGGTAAAAAAGGTCGCGCCGCGCTGGTCGAAATCCTTGATTAGCACAATGCGTGCGGACGGCTTGCCGGCATGGTTGGCCGTTGCCAACGTCATCGCGTTCGGCTCCGGTACGGCCGCCGCAGTGGCGTCCTTGAACCAACGTTCGAACTGGACGAACGGGGAAGGATCAGCGTCAGCTTCGCTGAGCGATGCCAGTTTGTAGTCTTTTCGGAGGTCTGCAAGGTCCATCATCATTGTTTCCCTAGAATTTTTCGTGCCATACGGGTGATGCCGGAATCCACCCGACCATCGGCGAGGCTGGTGATTGGCACCCACCGAAACGCAAATGACTCGTCGGATAGTTTGACAGCACCGGTCGGAGCAACCAACACATATCGAAAATCGTAGTGCAAATGTGCGGGCTCCGACACGCCGTGCTTGCTACGGGCCGGAATCGGGTGGACGTCTATGTCAAACAATCTCGACAACACAGGGCTCGCCGCGGTGCTTCCAACCACGGGCTGCGCAGCAACACCGGTTTCCTCCAACGTTTCGCGCAGCGCGGCAGCGATCGGTTCGGCGTCGCTTTCGTCGACGTGTCCGCCGGGTTGCAGCCACCGGTCGAGGGCCGCATGGTGCAGCATGAGGGCGTGCGAGTGTTCCGTATTCACCACAAACGCAGATGCGGTGATGTGGCCAGCGGCTGTCGTACGCTGCCAAAAATTGTCTGGATGGGCTGAAATAAACGCGCGCGATTGCGTCAAGTGGCCCGCTTCGATTGCGTCGTGCGGTGTGTGATTCTGCAGCTGGGCCAGCACCATCAGCGACTGCATGTGAGCGCTGCGATAGCGTAATTATTGTTTGTTTTCATAGGGAAGCAGACATTTGGTGAAGCAATTGTTTGCATGCAAACGGCCTCCAGCGGTACGCTCTGCACACGAGTATATGCGGGACGATCCGAGTTTGTGGTGTGCCAACTGACGCCCGACCACCAACAAAAAAATAGCGACATCCGCATTCTCACTATGAACGTCGTACCGCATTCACGATAAAAAATCTCTGCAACCACTTGCACACGATACAAAAGAATGCGTTATATTTGCCGCGTGGTACGCATTTGCACTATGAGAACGTCAAGTTGTCGGTGACGGACATGATGCAACATCCGACCGCTGCACTTTCAAGGACAACCTTGACAACACACTGGAGGAACTACATGGCCGCAAAAAAACCTGCAGCAAAGAAGCCAGCAGCGAAAAAACCCGCTGCTAAGAAACCCGCAGCAAAGAAACCCGCAGCAAAAAAACCCGCAGCGAAGAAGCCAGCAGCAAAGAAGCCAGCAGCAAAGAAGCCTGCTGCCAAGAAAGTGGCAAAGAAGCCGGCTGCCAAGCGCAAGCCAAACGCAGCATTCATGAAGCCGATGACCCCATCAGGCATGTTGGCTGCCGTCGTGGGCGCGACCGCGATTCCGCGTACGGAAGTCACCAAGAAGCTGTGGGACTACATCAAGAAGAACAAGCTCCAGGACGCCGTCAACCGTCGCATGATCAATGCCGACGAAAAACTGAAGGCTGTGTTCGGTGGCAAGAAAGTTGTTTCGATGTTCGAAATGACCAAGCTCGTCGCGGCACACCTTAAGTAGTCCACCTGCTGCACACAAGGCCGGTTGTGCGAGTTCCCGCACGCCGGCTTTTTTATTTTGTGGCGTCGGCAGATCACGTGTCTACAGCGCTAATGGAGAAGTTTGATGACCACCAACCATACCGTCCGATTAGTCGCCCGCCCTATCGGGGAACCCAAGCACAGCGATTTCAAATTTGGCGACGAAACGCTTGCCGCCATCAGCGACGGGCAGTTGCTGGTCAAGAACTTGTATTTGTCACTCGACCCGGCCATGCGTGGCTGGATGAACGAAGGAAAATCATATATCGAGCCGGTCGGCTTAGGTGACGTTATGCGCGCCGGTGGCATCGGTCAGGTAGTCGAATCCAACAACGCCAAGTTCGCACCGGGTGACTATGTCTCGGGCATGGCAAACGTGCAGACCTACTGTGTGACAGACGGCAAGGGTTGGAGCAAGGTGGATCCGAATCTTGCGCCGCTGACCACATATCTCAATGTGCTTGGCATGCCGGGCATGACGGCGTACTTCGGCTTGCTCGAATCGGGCCAGCCCAAAGCGGGTGAGACGGTGGTGGTATCGGGCGCGGCGGGTGCCGTCGGTTCCACGGTCGGCCAAGTCGCCAAAATTAAAGGCTGTCGCGTGGTCGGTATCGCTGGCGGCGCGGAGAAGTGCCGTTTTGCGGTTAAGGAGCTTGGCTTTGACGCCTGTATCGATTACAAGAACGAAGACGTGCGTGTCGGTCTCAAGCGCGAATGCCCAGCTGGCATTGATGTTTACTTCGACAACGTCGGCGGCGAGATCCTCGATATCGTGCTGACCCGCATCAACTTAAAGGCACGTATCGTCATTTGCGGTGCCATTTCACAGTACAACAACACCACACCTGTCAAAGGGCCGTCGAACTACCTTTCGCTACTGGTCAACCGTGCGCGCATGGAAGGTATCGTCGTGTTCGATTGGGCGCCCCGCTACAAAGAAGGCGCGATGGCCATGGGCGCTTGGCTTAAAGAAGGCAAGATGAAGTCCAAGGAGCACATCGAGGAAGGCATTGATCGCTTTCCGGAAGTGCTGATGAAGCTGTTTAAGGGCGAGAACTTTGGTAAGCTCGTGCTGAAAGTGAGCTAGGGAAGCCCAGCTAAAGGCCATCTCGTCGCTTTGATTTTGCGGTGCCTACCGCCTCGTTAGTTGTGCTTTGTGGTGTCGGGGAGGCTCGCTTCATGGCAATGAACATCCACAAAGCGCAGCATCTCAGCCAAGCGTTCTTCCTTGTCCGCGTCGAAACCACAGCTTGATGTGAACTCACTTGGATTCTCGTAGGTCCCGAACAGCATGTCCCACCAGACGATATCACCGTAGTTGTTCTTGTGGCGGCCATACTCGTGGTGGATGCGATGCATCTCAGGGCGCTGGAAGATGACGCCGACCCATCGCGGCGTACGCACACTGGTGTGATAAAAAAATTCACCCAACGCCGTGCACGCCGTGTACACAGCGCTTGCCTCCAACGACAATCCCAGCAGCGCGAAGACCAGCGCGCTGCCGATCAGCGAGTTGACGACCATCTCAAGCGGGTGTTTGTAAAACGAGGTGATGAGCTCGATGCGTTGCGGGCTGTGGTGAATCTGGTGAAACAGCCGCCACAAGAGGTCGGATTCGTGGCGCCAGCGGTGCTACCAGTAGAAAATAAAGGTGGCGATGAAGTAGGCGAACGCGCCTGCGACCAACGGCGACAAGTGTGCCGAGACCGCGAATACCGACCACGACTGAAACCATCGTTCCCAAGTCAATCCGGCAGCCAGAACCACCACCAGTTGGACGAGGTTGATGGCGATAACCCGCAGCGGCCATGTCGACACTTGGGGCAACTTCCATCCTGGAATGGCGCGTTCGAGCAACATACAGCCAACGCCCGTGGCGACGATGTAGCCGATCATACGGGCACCCGCTGGTCTGCTGATCGGGCGTGGTGCCGCGCTATGTCTTTCACGCGCAATACAACGCTGATGGTCAACACGGCGGCTGCGGCAACCGCCAACAGATGTTTGATGGTGTGGCCGCTGATGATAGCCAAACCATTGAAGACGTCGTGGTCATGCAACTCAAATACCTTGGCGAATACATAAAGCAAGATGGCGACACCGAACGCAACGCGATCACGCCGTGGCGCACCAGCTGCCCACTGCCATAGCGGAATCATCACCAGCGGTGCTACCTGAATCAGCAGATACGGGCGTAGATCGCCGACGCCGCTAGCGTCGGTCACCGACCACCAGAGCACACTCAACGCTGCGGCACCAAGCATTGCGGGCAGTACCGGTTTAGCGATGCGCTGGTAGGCGTCGGCGTAACCAGCGGCGAGTAGTCCGCCGCAGGCAATTGCGATCGGCAGCCGATCCCAAAACAAGCGCGCGTTGTCCGGTTCGAGGTGGTAGTAGCCCGATCCTATGGCGGTCAGCGCGACGCCGATAAAGAAGGTCGCATATCCCGGCCAGGCCGCGCCCAGCGCTGAGCGACTGGCTGGACGACGAAAGGCCCACAAGCCCCAGACCCCGACAATCAGAAACCCGAAGTTCGAAGCCACGTCCGCAGCATTAGGCAAGTGGGCGAACTCGCGCGTATCGGCGAAGGCGTGGTAGTTGTCAGGTTGCGCGATCGGCCCGTGCACCAGCATGGCTCCGGCGATCAACAGCATTGCGGCATACGGTAGGTAGTGCTTCCAGCGATTCATGGCCTTCTCCCTGCGTGACGATAGTGTTATCTTCGCTTAACGAGATGAGAATGGGAATCGACGTGCGCGAGGCGTCATAGATAGCGCCAAAAAGTTGCACATTACACTACCTTCATCCCGCCGCTTCGCACCTGAAATGAAAAACGCGCCCATGGCGCGCTTTTCATTGGGCGACATTCCGTCGCTTCTATACCTTGTCGAGCTTCTTGCGTCCCAGTAACGCACCGATAGATCGGACTTGCGGCCGGTGCGGAAGTGGGGCCTTGGCTGCTGCTGCGGTAACCGCTACCGAAGCATCCTTGGTGGGCGGCTCGTAGGGTTTACTGAAATCGAAGTGCGGGTAGGCCGGCAGCGCGACGGATGGCGAGCTCGCCCCTCCCGTGCCACCTGAATACGGCGCACGGCCGGTGCGACCTGAGTCCTTGGCTTCGCGCACGCGGCGCTGCTCAGATCGCTCACGACGTTCTTCTTCGGACAATGCCGGCGCGGCGGCGCGACTCGTGGTGCTAGATTCGCGCTCACGCGGGGGATGTGAGTTACGCTCCCCACCGAGCAACGGCAGCGGTAAGCGCGGAATTTGGCGCTTCAGGAGCTTCTCAATGCTCGTCAGATAGTCCATTTCCTCAGGACTGACCAATGAGATCGCTTCGCCGGGCGAGCCAGCGCGGCCGGTACGACCGATACGGTGCACGTAGTCTTCTGGCGTGTTGGGAATTTCGTAGTTGATCACAAACGGCAACTGATCGATATCGATACCACGCGCCGCAACATCGGTTGCCACGAGCAGTTTGACCTTGCCGGTCTTGAACTCATCAAGCGCCTGGCTGCGTTCTGATTGGCTGCGGTCGCCATGGATGGCGGTGGCGGACAGTCCGTCGCGGATGAGTTGGCGGGATAGTTTGTCGGCGTCGCGCTTCATGCGGCAAAAGATCAGTACTTGTTGCATGTCACGGGTTTTGACCAGATGCGCGAGCAGCGCGTGTTTTTTTAGTGCGGGGACTTCGTAGACTTGGTGGGTCACCAGCTCGGCCGGCGCATTGCGACGCGCCACTTCGATCATGATCGGGCTACGCATGAACCCGCTGGCCAGCTTCTTGATCTCTTCGGAAAAGGTGGCGGAAAAGAGCAGGTTCTGACGCATCGGCGGCAGTGCCGCAAGGATGCGGGTGATGGCGGGCATAAAGCCCATATCGAGCATGCGATCGGCTTCGTCGAGCACCAGCATCTGCACTTGGCTGAGGTTGATGCTCTTTTGTTCCATGTGGTCGAGCAGACGGCCCGGTGTGGCAACAACAATCTCAACACCACCTTGCATGGACTTGATCTGTGGCTTGATGTCGACGCCACCGTAGAGAAGTGCGGTGCGCAAGGGCAGATATTTCCCGTAAGTACGGACGGATTCTTCGACTTGGGCCGCGAGTTCGCGCGTCGGGGTCAGAACCAATGCGCGTACGGGGTGCTTTGCCGGTGACGTGCTGGTACTCGCCAGTGGCGCCAGCAATTGCAGCAGGGGAAGGGTAAAGCCGGCGGTCTTGCCGGTACCGGTCTGCGCGCAGCCCATGATGTCCATCCGATTCAGGATCGCGGGAATGGCTTGGGCCTGAATGGGAGTCGGTTCGGTGTAGCCTTGTTCGACAACAGCGCGGAGGATTTCTGGAGCGAGATTCAGTGATGCAAACGACATTAGAGGCCTGGGCAAAGGTGAAAAAGCGGTGGTGTGAGTGAAAGCGCGCCCAAGGTTGCCAATTCCGAGGCGGTCACGAAAGCGCGTATTTTACGCTGCTGGTAGCCGATGGCTGAATACGCGCACTCGATCCGAGCTGGCGTCAAGGCAATTTGGCAAACTATCCTATCGGCGGGCATTTTCAAGCATTATCGCTCGGAAATGCCCGCCGATAGGAGAGTTTGGTGTTTTTTATGCAATAGTGCCAGCACCAGAAAATCCAGCGCACAGTAGAATGCGCCAGCAGAAAAGGGCGGATTTGCGGCTGCGAGCTTGACCCACGGTGCGGTGCCGACCCAGACCCAATTGCCGAGGGCCGTTCCGTAGAGTTCCATCATGAGCGCCAACACGAACATGATCGCGTACAGGCCGCGCGCACGGCCTAGCCAAAGGCAGACCGCGTAAAGCCCGAACAGGGCAACGCCAAAGCGGTCGATATTGCCGACCCAAACGTAAATTGCCCACGCGGCCGCACCGGTCGTGACCGCCGCGACGACATGTCTCGAATGCTCCGCCAGCCGTCGTGCGCTCAGTATGCCCAGTGTCATCAGCAACGCATGGCCCGGCGGGACGAACAGCGGCACGTTGTGAAACTGGTAATCGTAGAGGCCCCACACCAACGACAGGAACACCTCGCCGATGCCCGATACGACTGTGGCCAACATCAATACTTGTCGTTCGGTGCGCCCGCCCAACCAATACAACCAGCCCCACACGGCCAGCGCCCAGACGGTAGCGATATGTTGGCCGGTCCAGCCCAGATGCATGTCAAGCCACAGGCCGACGGCGATGACGGCGACAATGTGAAACGCCATCCAGCCACGCGTTGTCGGGCCTAAGTGCGACCACAGCGACGTCAATGTGCCACTCAAGAAACGCATCCGAAGCTCAACCAAGGCGCCGACCGGCGATCAGCTGTTTCATCTCTTGCTGAAACGTCGGTGGGCCAAAGCCTTGCACCTTTTGCTTACCCGTGAAGTGTCCGGTGCGGTCCACTTCTTGCTCGGTGAAGATTAACGGGCGAAAACTTGTCTTCGAATAGTCTTGCAGCCACCTCAGCGATTTGTGTGGGATGCGCGCACCGACCGGCAGCGCCAAGTCCACCGCGAAGGTGCGCCAAGTAGTCCATGCGGGCAGCACAATCACTTTCGCCTCATCGGGCTTCATCCATTCCGGCAAATGACTCGCCACACGCACCCATCCGCACGAAAAATTGACGCAGGGATCGACAGGGCGCTGCGCATAGATTTTGCAGCCACCGCCACCGTGCTTGCCGGGCGGTCCCGCCGAGTGCGGGCATGGCTTGCCGGGCAGCACCGGTTGGTCAAACACGTTGATCCGCACCCAGCCGTCACAGCAAGCCGTGCAGGGTTGGCACTGGCGTAGCGCTTCGGATGTCACTTCAGTACCTGTAGCAGATTGTTGAAGTCATCGGTCCAGATGCGCCAACCCGGTTCAGGCAGGATGACGTACGTCGCGTTGACGATCTCGCGCTGTAGCAGAAACGGCTTGTGTTTGGTTAGCAGCACCCAGTCGCTGGTGGTGCTACCGTCTTCGTAGATATCACGTATCCACGCAGTATGAAAGCCGCGCTTATCGGCCAGCATCTGCACCACCGGCTTCAGATCGAGAAACCGGTTGGATACGTGAAAGGCGATGACGCCGTCGGCTTTCATATGCTTGGTGTAGATGTCGAGCGCTTCGAGCGTGATCAGATGCACGGGGATTGAATCGGACGAGAACGCGTCGATGGCCAGGACATCAAATTGTTGCGGCGCTTCGCGTTCGAGGTTCAGACGGGCATCCCCCAGGCTCATTTCGATATTCGCCGCCGATTCCCGCAGATACGTGAAGTCACGTTTGGCGATCTCGATCACGGTCGGGTTAATATCGTAGAAGCGGAACGTGTCACCCTTGCTGCCATAGGTGGCGAGCGTACCGGCACCCAGCCCCACAAGGCCGACACGACGCGGCTGGCCGGGATTGAGTGTCTCCTTGGCGATGAGCGTCAGTCCGATGCCGGACTTGACCTTGTAGTAGGTGGTCGCTGAGCGGTTGTAGGGCGGGTCCAGGTATTGGTCGCCATGCAAGATTGCGCCGTGTATCAGCGAGCGCCGCCGGTGCTCCACTTCCGGCTGGTTGTACTGCTTAACCCGCAGGGTGCCGTAGAAATTGCGCGATTGATAAACCACATCGGTGTTGTAGCTGCGCACGGTCGCCACCGTCGCGCCAACACAAAAAATGCACACTGATACGCCGACGCTGCGACCAATGCGGCCCAACCACGGGTTCGGTAGATCTGCGCGGGCGAGCATGCCCCAGCCAAGCCAGGTCGCGAGGACGGCGAGCGCGATCAGCGCCATCTCCAGTTCATAGTAGGCGGGTAACGTGAGCGGGGCGACAATGCCGACCAACGCCGCACCTAGCGCGCCGCCGACCGAAATCATCAGGTAGAACTGCGTTAGGTACTTCGGATGCGGCTTGCGTTCGACCAACTCGCCGTGACAAAACATGCACGCGAGAAACAAACCCGCCGAGAATATGCCAATCTGCCACTTCATTTCAAAGTGCAGCGCCCCATCCGCTAGCGTCCACGACATGGCGATCACTACGGCCGCCAGCATCGGCATGGCGAGGCTGCGTTGATACCAAGCAGAGTTTCCGTCTCTGACATCGAAGGTCAGAATGAAGGTGAGTAGATAAAGCGCCAGTGGCACCACCCAAAGCAGCGGGATCGATGAAATGTTCTGTGTGAGGTGATTCGAAATGGCCAGCAATAGTACTGATCCCATGGCCGACAGCGCGATCCAGAGCAACTTTTCTTTGCCGGTGGGCACCACCGCATCAGCATCCATGGCCGCGGCAATCGGTGCGACTTCGCGTTGTGTTTTAAGCGCAAACCATGCGGCACCGGTAATCAGCACGGCGAACGTACCGAAGCCAACCGACCAACCAAGCGCCTGTGCGCGTGTGGCGATGTTGGGTTCGAACAGAAACGGGTAGCCCAGCAAGGCAATCATCGACGCCAAATTGGACAGCGCAAATAGCCGGTACGGACTTTGGCCTGGATAGCTGCGCGAGAACCACGCTTGTATAAGCGGGCTGGTGGTTGACAGGAGAAAGTAGGGGAGGCCGATGGTGGCGGTGAGTAGCAGGATGATGCGCAGCGTCGGCTCTTCATCGCCGACCGGCTTCCAACTCGCTTCCGGGATGATCGGCAGCAAGGCGATGGCAATAACAATCAGGACGACGTGCAGAATCGCCTGATTGCGTGGGGTCAGCTTGCGGGTCGACCAATCTGAATAGAAATAACCCAGCAGCAACGCACTCTGAAAGAACACCAAACAGGTGGTCCAAACCGCTGCCGTGCCGCCGAACCACGGCAGGATCTGTTTGGCGATGACCGGCTGGACTAGAAACAGCAGAAAGGCGGAAACGAAAATAGTTGTGGCGTAGAGGATCATCAACGGGTACCCGTGGCGTGAATCGAGATCAGAGAGGTGAGCAAAGGCTAGGCAAACAAAGGCCGCATTCTCTCACGCGCGCCAGTTGCCACTGTCGCAAACAGCAACGCGGCGCAGAAAGCACGGACGGGCCGGTAAAATAATGCTCTTTCATCTTAGTGGTTCCCCTGTGCAAACTCGCCAACACGCATATCGGCAAGGTGCAAAAGACGCCCTCCCTTCCATCATCGGACTCATCCCGTTTGGGCTCATCGTTGGCACCGCCTCGACGGCGGCCGGAATGGACCCGTGGTTGGCGCTGGCGATGTCAATCATCGTCTTTGCAGGCGCCTCGCAGCTAGCCGCAATAGGGCTGATGGTGCAAAGCGCGCCGATGATGATTGTGTTGACCACCGTGCTGGTAGTCAACCTGCGATTTGTCATGTACTCCGCCAGTCTCGCGCCGTTTTTTCGCGAGTTGCCGCTCCGGCGGCGGTGGCTGCTGTCATATGGCCTCACCGACCACTTGTTCGCGTTGGTCAATGCGCGTTTTCAGCGGGACGGCTCGCACCAGCATGTCGATGCGTATTACATGGGCGGTGCCATTCCGACGTGGGCGGTGTGGAATGTGATGGTGGCCATCGGCATCTTTGCCGGCACTTTGCTACCTAAGCAATGGTCGCTCGATTTTGCGATTCCGCTGGTGTTTTTGGCGTTGGTGTTTCCGGCCCTCACCAGTCGATCGCATTGGGTGACGGCCGGTGTGGCTGCCACGGCTGCTTATTTCACCGCCGCATTGCCGATGAAGCTCGGCCTGATCGCCGCAGCACTGATTGGTGTCGTCATTGGCACGCTGTTGGATCAGCGTGACGAGCGGCGCGCCTTGGGGGCCGGATGACCGTGGCAGCCGACTGGTTCAGCGTCGTCACCATCATCGGCGCAGGTGGCGTGACGCTGCTGGCGCGGGCGTCGTTTATCGTCC
>JAYVUH010000010.1:0-4166 GCA_043788115.1 Burkholderiales bacterium | reverse complement strand
TCAACGCAAGGTCGTGCTGATGACGATCTGGGCGCTCTCGCCGTTGGCGTTGTATGTCGATCCCACGCTGTTTGGCAACTTCGTACCGGCAGTGACTGCAATGGAATTCCTGCGTCAATGCGGGCTGATCTGGCTTGCCATTGGTCTGGGTGGACTTATCTTCCGCGTCGTGCACCTCTTTTTCATTCGTGATGTTTCGACAGGCCTCATCTGGGGTTTGAAGATCGTCACCGATCCGTCCCATGACATCAAGCTGTACTGGAAGTCACCTTTCTACTTAATGCGTGGTCAGCTGATTGATCCGATGGGGCATGTTGCACCTGCTGCACCGCTGCCACACGGCAGCGATTAGTCAGCCCGAGGCTATCCATCCAAACGCTCCCTGCGCTCCCTGCCCTATGCAGGGAGCGTCTCCGTTGATGGCGCACTACGCGAACTTCTTTGCCAGCATTTCACGCAGCAGCCCACGTTTAATTGACTTATTCGTCAGCGTCGGGCTGTGCCACCACCAGCCGTTGGTCTGCATGGCGTTGGCTGCACGGACGATGCGCTCGACGACTTCCACAAATTCAGCGTCGGTGAAATTGAGCGAGAAGATGAACCGACCGGTGCCAACCCAAGATAGTGCGAGCCCTTCAGCACGTAGGTAGTACTGCAGCATCCAGTTGTACCGTGACGCCTCGGTATAGCTTAGTGTCCAGATGGATGACAAGTTGGCGACCTGGATCGGCAGGCCGTCTGCGTTTAGGCGTGCGTTCAACAATGCGGCGCGGCTGTTCCAACGCTCGTCAAGCCCAATGTAGATATCGCGTAGCGCTGGTGAATCGAGCTGCTCGAGGAACACCTGCATTGCGCCCATCACGTAGGGGTGAGCATTGAAGGTGCCACGCGCGAAACAAAGATCGGCAGGGCGTTGCGGGTTGAAGCGGCGCATCAGGTCACGCTTGCCGCAAACGACACCAACTGGTAGCCCGCCGCCCAGCGTCTTCCCATAGGTGACCATATCGGCAGCGATGCCAAAGTATTCCTGCGCGCCGCCCGGTGCCAGCCGAAAGCCGACGAATATCTCATCGAAAATCAGCACAATGCCGCGCCGCGTGCAGACCTCGCGCAACTTCTGCAACCACGCGGTATAGGCGGCGCGGTCGAACAACGCCGAGCGCGAGCTATCAACGAGCGATGAGTCGCCCGGTGCGTTCTTGTTCGGATGCAATGCCTGCAAGGGATTCACCAGCACGCAGGCGATATCACGGCGCGTCCCCAAAACGTGCAGCGTATCGTCGTCCATTTCCTTGAGCGTGTAGGTGTCGCGTGGCGCGACCGGATTGCCGGGACCGGGCTGCACGTCTTCCCACCAGCCGTGATAAGCGCCGCAAAATCGCACCAGATGCGTTTTCTTGGTGTGGTAGCGCGCCAGTCGGACCGCCTGCATGACGGCCTCCGTACCGGACATGTGGAACGAGACCTCATCGAGACCGGAGATGCGCTGCAGGCGTGCAACGTTGTCCACGACACAAGGGTGGTAGCTACCGAGCACTGGCCCGAGCGACTCAACACGTTTGGCACCCTCGGCGATGGACGCCTTGTAGAAGTCGACGCCAAACACGTTGACGCCATACGAGCCGGTAAGGTCGTAGAAGACGTTGCCATCGAGGTCAGTGACAGTGACGCCGCTTGCCGATACGACGAAACTTGCGCTCTTAATGTTCTCGCGAAGGTACGGGCTGTACTGGTACGGTACCCGGTAGGCGCCGGTGAATTGCAGGTCCGAAATGCCTACAGCCGCCTCGGTGGTTGCCGCGAGGGAGCGGGTGAAGTGACTGCGGTAGTACTCGGCGAGCATGGTGAAACCAGCACGACGTCTGGCGATGATGTCATCGGGTGCGCCGTCTGAGTTAAAGAAGGTCGCTTCATCGTATGCGTAACCAGGCAAAAGCTTGGCCACGCGTTTGGCCATGCGTGAATGACCGGTGAGCGAGGGATGCTTTGCTCGCGACAATTCAAGCCGCCGCTTGATTTTGGGGAACAGCGCGAGGGCGACCGCAATCGCGGCGAAGGTAAGCGTAAGGTTGTTTTCCATACTTTCTCGACCGTCTTTGTCCTGAAACAAAAACAGTTCATAAATGACATATGACACCATACCGACTTAGCTTGACAGTTATATGAACGTCCAACGAAATGACGCGTTAGTCCCGGCGCCGGTTAACGTTCCCGTCCTCCCCGCCAAGCTGCGGTGGCGTGACCGTTTGCTGATGCAGGAAGACCTCAATTTCCTGCTGACCAATCGCATCCCGCGCGCCTCGTTGACGCGCTTCATGGGCTGGTTCAGCAAGATTGAACATCCGCTCGTGCGTGATCTGTCAATATGGTTGTGGACGCGAGTTGCTGACCTTGACCTGTCGGACGCCAAGAAAACCGCCTTCACCAGCTTGCATGATTGCTTCACGCGCGAACTCAAACCCGGCGCGAGGGTGGTCGATCAATCAGAGCACGTGTTGACTTCGCCCTCTGACGGCATCGTCGGCGCGTGCGGAACGGTTGACGGCACCCGTGTGTTTCAGGCCAAGGGCTTTCCCTACGAACTCTCTGACCTGCTGGGCAGTCAGGCTCTCGCCGAGCAATATCGTGACGGCATATACGTGACCATTCGGCTGACATCAAGCATGTATCACCGCTTCCATGCGCCGCTCGATTGCCGGGTGAAGCATGTGACCTACATTTCTGGCGACACGTGGAACGTGAACCCGATTGCGTTGAAGCGCGTGGAACGGCTGTTTTGCAAAAACGAGCGCGCGGTGGTGCATGCGGAGCTGTCGAGGCAAGGAGATAGTGGCAGCGCGGCACAAACCATCCTCTTGGTGCCGGTCGCGGCGATTCTGGTGGCGTGTATCCGCCTGCGTTTTCTCGATGTGTTGCTGCATCTGCGCTACAAAGGGCCGAACGAAATTCAGTGCGATGCCCGCTTTGCAAAGGGGTCTGAGATGGGGTGGTTTGAGCATGGCTCCACCATCATCGTCTTCGCGCCGAAGGGTTTTCGCCTGCACGGCTCTACCAGTGATGGTCATTGGTTGCGCATGGGTGAGCCGTTGATGGCGCTGCCGTCAGCGACGGGTCGTCGACTAGCTGACAAATGAGATTTGCAGGACCTAAAAAATAACAATCAAACACGCCTATAGACGGGCATCTTCAGACAAAAATGCCTGAAGATGCCCGTGCTACCTAGTGTTTACCGATCAAGCGTAGGTCGCAGCACCAGAAGCGGACACCGTGATGGTTCGCCCGATGACGGTGGTGTATGCCGTAGCTTTTACGGTGCTCACGTATACGTACTCGGCGCGAACGGATGCCGCAGTGACAGTGAGGACCAGATAACCACGTCTGTTCGTGTCGGCGTAGTTGAGGTCGTCGATCAGACCCAGGCCCGCGCCGATCGCCGCATTGCCGAGCTGTGCCGACAACGCCGAGCCATCGAGGGAACTACCGAGGGCGCCTAGTCCGGCGCTTTCGAACCCGGTCGAGGTGACTGATGTGCCGGCGAATTCATAGCCAACGCGCTGACCTGCTTGCGTCGTCAGGCTGGTGAACCAGCCGTTGTGCGAATCACCTGACAGCACCACCAAACGTTTACCTTGCGTTCTGACGTTTTGCAAAATTGCTTCGCGTTGCGTCGGGTATCCATCCCATGAATCGAGGTTGTACGGGAGGCGTGGGTTGAACGCAGGGTTCAACAGCCCAGCCTGAGCAGGCGTGAGTGCGGCCGCACCGGCGGCAAAACGCGTTGCCTTGGCCGTGAGATAGGTGTTGATTGCAGCACCGCCGAGTGTTGCGTTCGCGCCGGGGCCGCTGAAGTACTGCGCGACCGAGAACGGAATCCACATCTTGCCCATGATGTCTTGGTTGCCAACGATTTGCCATGTTGCGCTGGACGCCGCCATTTGCGAAGCGAGCCACGACTGTTGCGTGGTGCTCATCATGCGACGCGTCGAGTCCAGCGTGACGCCACTGGCATTGGGTGTATTCGCGGCGATATAGCGCGTCACGCCACCGTCGGCGTCGCCGAAGTCGTCGTATTGGCGATCGCGACCTTCGATCCGCGTGTCGATCATGTGCAGCGAGAACAGCGAGCCAAAGTTAAACGAACGATAGATTTGCAACAAGTTGGCCGA
>JAYVUH010000009.1:0-5297 GCA_043788115.1 Burkholderiales bacterium | reverse complement strand
CCGAACAACAGCGCATGGGTCAAATTGGAATTGAGGTAAACGGGGGGTCATTCGAAAATCGCTCAGAAAACGGGCCGACCCATGAAATATCCAGGCTAGCAGCATGTTGGTTGCGCAGGTCAACCTCTGGTTTGTTAAACTCAAAAATGGCCCGATTGCAGGGCGGCGAAGCAGACTTTCCTAATTCATCCCTTAGAAGCAGGCAATCCGTATGTCTGACACTGACGATTTCGATCTTGATTTCACCTCGCTGCTCGACCCGTCGAAAGTCGTGCCTGAGCCGGTTCCGACGCCGCAGCAGGTACAAGCGATGAGCGACGAAGCCGTTGTCGGTGAGTCGAAGTTGACCAGCAATGGTTTTTTTGTGCGCTTGTTCCCCGACGCCCCGCGTCGCGCCCCGGCGTCAGCCCCGCCGACTATCCTCGTGGTTGAGGACGACGAAGTGACCGCGGCCCTGCTGGAACGCATCCTCAACAAAGCGAATTACCGCGTGATCCTCGCCGCCAATCGGGCGGGAATCGCCGCTGGTATGAAGTTAAAGCCAGACCTCGTGTTGCTCGATGTGTTGCTGCCAGACGCCAACGGTTTTGATATTCTCAACAGGATTCGATCGAGCAACAGCCTAAAAATGCTCCCTGTGTTGATGTTGTCGAGCATGGGTGCTCTTGAAGACATCATGAAGGGGCTGAAGATGGGCGCCAACGGCTACCTCACCAAGCCAGCCAAGTCCAAGGTACTACTGAATGCCATTGAAGAAGTAATGTTCAAGTAGGCGGCGCATTCCGCTGTGCCGTCACGCCAACCCTTTTGAATTCTGGGCGATTAAACATGACGACGTACAGCGCAACACACCAGCGGTCACTTGTGGAACGGACCGCGTTCTGGACCGAGCAGGCGGCGTCGATTGACTGGGTAAAACCATTTAGCAAAGTGTGCGACTTCAGCAAGCCGCCCTTTGCCAAGTGGTTTGTCGGTGGCGAAACCAATCTTTGCTACAACGCCATCGACCGCCACCTCGCCGTGCGTCCCGACCAAAGCGCGCTGGTATGGATTAGTTCCGAGGTCGAGCAAACGCGCACCTTCACCTACCGCCAGTTGTGGGAGGAGGTGAATTGCTTTGCCGCGATGTTGAAGTCACTCGGCGTTGGCAAAGGCGACCGTGTGCTGATCTACATGCCGATGATTCCGGAAGCGGTGTTCGCCATGCTCGCCACCGTGCGCATCGGTGCCGTGCATTCGGTCGTGTTCGGGGGTTTCGCTGCCGCCTCACTCGCCGCGCGTATTGATGACGCCAAACCGCGCGTCATGATCACCGCCGACGCGGCTTCTCGTGCGGGCAAGATCATTCCTTTGAAGCCACTCACGGATGAGTCGATCAGCCTCGCCAAACACCCGCCAAAGCACGTGGTCATCGTCAACCGGCATTTGGATAAAACGATGCAAGTGCTGCCGGGCCGCGACATGGATTACGCCGCACTTGCGCCGCGCCACAAAGGCGAGGTGGTGCCGTGCGAATGGGTCGAGTCTAGTCATCCCTCATACATTCTCTACACCAGTGGCACCACCGGTATGCCGAAGGGCGTGCAGCGCGACACCGGCGGTTACGCCGTGGCGCTGGCCTCGTCGATGCCGAACATCTACGCCACCAAGCCGGGCGAGGCGTTTTTCTGTACGTCCGACATTGGTTGGGTGGTGGGGCATTCGTATATCGTTTACGGTCCGCTCAT
The DNA here is from genome assembly GCA_043788115.1 of Burkholderiales bacterium. Classification (GTDB taxonomy): domain Bacteria; phylum Pseudomonadota; class Gammaproteobacteria; order Burkholderiales; family Usitatibacteraceae; genus UKL13-2. The sequence continues at coordinate 3,570 of JAYVUH010000009.1, read as the reverse complement.
CAACGGCTCGACCACCATCATGTACGAGGGGCTGCCGGTCAAACCGGACCCCGGTATTTGGTGGAAGTTGGTGGAGCATTACAAGGTGGTGGCGATGTTCTCTTCACCGACTGCGGTACGGGTGCTCAAGAAACACGACACCAGTTACCTCACCAAGTACGACACCTCATCACTGCGCTACCTCTACCTTGCCGGCGAGCCGCTCGACCAGCCGACTAGCGACTGGATAGAAAAAGGCGTTGGTGTGAAAGTTATCGACAATTACTGGCAGACCGAAACCGGCTGGCCGATTCTGTCCGCGCAGCCAGGTATCGAAGACACACCACGCAAGCTCGGCAGCCCGAGCTTTCCGGTTTACGGCTACAACGTCAAACTCAAACACGACGAGACCGGTAAGCCCGTGGGGCCGGATGAAAAAGGCGTGTTGTGTATCGTGCCGCCGCTGCCGCCGGGATGCATGTCTACCATCTGGGGCGATGACGCGCGTTTCGTCAAAACCTACTTCGGTATGTTCCGCGATGAGCAGGTCTACACCACCTTCGATTGGGCCACGCGCGACAAGGATGGCTACTACTACATCATGGGGCGTACGGATGATGTGATCAACGTGGCCGGGCATCGCCTCGGCACGCGTGAAATCGAAGAAGCGATACAGGCACACAAGAATATCGCTGAAGTGGCGGTCGTTGGTGTTGCCGATGCGCTGAAAGGGCAGGTGCCGGTAGCGTTTGCGGTGGTGAAAGACGTAAGCCTGGTCGCCACGCCGGAAGCTGCGGCGGCGCACGAGAAAGAAGTGATGGCAACGGTCGATCACGAACTCGGTGCCATCGGTCGCCCAGCGCGTGTGCACTTCGTCACCATGCTGCCGAAAACCCGCTCGGGAAAATTGTTGCGGCGTGCGATTCAAGCGCTGTGCGAATCGCGTGATCCGGGGGACCTGACAACCATCGAGGATCAGTCGGCGTTGGAGCAGATTCGAGGGGCGGTTAAATAATAGGTTGAGCAATGAGTCGAATTATTTCCACTGAGCATCAACATGCGGTGAGAGAGCAGTTTCGTCAGATCTCGTGCAGTTTCAAGTAATCACTACGGTTTTGGCAGTGCCCGCATGGATTTGGTTGTCTTGGGGGACGGCGAAGCCTCCGACTGGCTGGAACCATTCAGGAATTTTTTAGGAAACCATTGCACTTCCACGCTCGACCAATATTTTGAAAAACGCGACAGCGAACCAGTGTGTGTCGCGAATGCCGGTGGTTCCACAAATTCAAGTCGCACGGACTTGAGCGTGGCGAGCCAGGCGTGAATATCGGTATTCGGGGTGGCTTGAGTCACAACTTGCGTTTCTCCTTGTGGCGCAGACTCCGCCAACTCTAGCGCCGCAACTACGTCTACTAGCGTTCCCTTGAACACACGTACCGCCGGGATAGAGGAAAGTGCATCGGCGATGAACTGCAGACGTCGTCTGCGCCATCCCTGCTGGGCGATGAACGCGGGATCAAATACAAAGACAAGCGGTAGATTTGCATGCGCGGCGAATATCGGTAGCGCTGCATTCAGCATCTCATCGTGGATCAATAAGAGTTTCATGCGAGGCGGTTCATGACGCTACCGTCGTGCCGAAGAGTCTCTCGCTTAGCGCTTCGTAGCTTCCTTCAAACGGGCACGAATGTCGATTTACACACGAGTTGCAAAACTCGCCGCGCGTATATTTTTCGAGATTCTCGCGGTTGAAAATGTAAGGTTTTGACGAAAACGTCGACGCGATCCACTGCCAAGAAAGCGTATTACTGGCGCGATCGCCGTCGAGTAGCTCGCCGTAGTACCAATTTGCTGCCGCCCGCCAATCCACTTTGCGATGATGCACCACATAGCTCGCAAACCACATCCGCGCATGATTGTGCACATAACCGTTTTGCGTCAGGTCACGTGCAAATTGATCCATGCACTCAAGTCCGGTGCGTGCTTCGCGAATATCGTCGGGCAACGCTAAGTCACCCAGCGCCACCTTAGGCGTTTCAATCAGCGCGTGAATGCCAGTACCGCGCTCAGCCCACACGTGTCGCCAGTAGTCACGCCAAGCAAGTTCAAAGACGAACTTGTGGGCACCTGCACCGTATTGCGTAATTGCCGCGCGCGCCGCTTCATTCAGCGTGAGCACACCGTGACGAAAATACGGCGACAAGCGTGAGACGTTGCCATCAAGGTGGTTGCGTGTGCGTGCGTATGCAGCCGCATCCACGTTTGTGAGGGCAGTGAGAGCGGCTTCACGCGTGCCGTTCAATTGGCAATCTGCGCCGACGATATTGGGAAACAGCTCTCGTATTTGCTGATATCGCGCATTGCGATTCTCCGACAATGTGAATTCCACGACCGAATTTTTCGTAACCACAACTGTCACGATCAGAGCGCATCCAAATTGTTCAGCATGCGCTTCGCTTCAACACGAATTGCCGCGCGCTCGTCGTCACTCAGTCTCAGTAAATTCTTCACCATGAGTGCTGTGCGTGGGTTATGCGCGAAGGCCTCGACGTGCTTGTCGCGAAAGTGCCAGTACAGCGTTGTCATCGGGCACGCGTTTGCGCCGGTTTTCACGTCTGGCTGGTAGCGGCAGCCGCTGCAGTAGTTGCTCATGCGCTTTACATAAGCGCCACTTGCGATGTAAGGCTTACTGGTGAAGCGCCCACCGTTGGCAAACAGCGCCATGCCAGCCGTGTTTGGCAGTTCAACCCATTCGACCGCATCGACGTATACGGCCAAGTACCAATCGCAAAGCGCCTGCGGGAGAATTTCGGCCGTCACGCCGAACATACCGGTAATCATCAGACGTTGAATATGATGCGCATAGCCAAATCGCAAGGTTTGTCCGACCACGTGCTGCATGCAGTTCATTTGCGTCTTACCGGTCCAGTACCAGTCGGGTAACTTATTTTGGTGGTGATAGTGGTTTGCGTTTTTAAGTGCGTCGCCATCCAGAAAATACACGCCGCGGATGAATTCGCGCCAACCTAGAATCTGCCGGATGAATCCTTCCGCGCTCGCGAGATTTATCGCGCCATCACGATAGGCAGACTCGGCCCTTGAAATGACTTCACGAGGACAAATTAATTTCAGATTCAGGCTGGTCGATAGCAATGCGTGCCAGCCAAAGGGCATGGTCGTCCACATCGCGTCTTGGTGCGGCCCGAACTGCGGCAAACGGTTCACGACAAAATCATTCAACGCGGCAAGGGCCTCGGGTCGCGTGACGGGCCAGTTAAAGTTTTCGGTCGTACCCGGGTGCGATGCGAATTTCGACTCGACCAGCGCGAGCACGTCGCGTGTGATCGCATCGTGCGCAAATACTGGTGGCGTGGGCACATCATTAGGGCCGCTCTTACCAAAGCTTTTGCGGTTATCGGCGTCGTAATTCCATTCGCCGCCAACTGGCTTGGCACCATCCTTAGCGCCGTCCATTAGCACGCCGGTCTTGCGGCGCATCTCGCGGTAGAAGAATTCCATGCGCAGCGTTTTGGTTTTACCAGCCCACCGAGCGAAGTCCGCTTTGGAACTCAAAAAATGCGTATCCATTCG
>JAYVUH010000008.1:0-3689 GCA_043788115.1 Burkholderiales bacterium | reverse complement strand
GACAGTTGCCGACGCATTCTGGCGCGACGTGAAATCGCGCTATGACCTGATGCGCGGTGACCGCGACCACCCCCTGCTACCGCCGACCGAAGTATTCCTTGCGGTTGACGAGTTGTTTCGCGGCGTCGGTCGTTTCCGTAAGGTGGCTGTAGAGGACATCGCGCAACCTGTTACCGCCCTGCCGCCGATCGATGTTGACCGCAAGGCCGCGGACCCGCTGGCGCGCCTGCGTCAGCTGTTGGCAACCTTCGATGGGCGCGTGATGGTCGCCGCCGAGAGCCTCGGACGACGCGAAACCATTCTCACGTTTTTCCGTGACCACCAACTAAACACCAGCACTGGTGATGGGTTTCAAGCAATTTTGGCTGAAACACCGCCGCACGCCTCGACTTTGCCTTCAAGCATCGTCATTACCATCGCGCCAATTCAACGCGGATTTATTTCATCAATCGACCGACTCGCCATCGTCACCGAGAGCGAGCTGTATGCAAGCGAAGTCAAGCAATCACGTCGCCGTGAAAAAAATCGCAGTAACGCCGAAGGCATGCTGCGCGATCTTGCCGAGGTCAAGATCGGCGACCCGGTGGTACACGAGCAGCACGGCATCGGACGCTACATGGGTTTGATTTCCATGGATCTGGGCGAAGGGGGAATGGAATTCCTCGAGTTGCATTACGACGGCGAGGACAAACTCTTCGTACCGGTCTCGCAACTGTCCGCCATTTCCCGCTATACCGGCGCCAATCCGGACAGCGCGCCGTTACACCGCCTTGGTTCCGGTCAGTGGGAGAAAGCCAAGCGCAAAGCGGCCGAACAGATTCGCGATACGGCGGCTGAACTATTGAATCTTTATGCACGTCGTGCCGCGCGTCAGGGCTTTGCGTTTCCGATGAAGGCCAACGAGGTTGACGCCTTCGCCGCCGGATTTCCGTTCGAAGAGACGGCCGATCAATCCGCAGCGATTGCCGCAGTCACGGCGGACATGATCTCGGGCAGACCCATGGATCGCCTCATTTGCGGCGACGTTGGATTCGGCAAAACTGAAGTCGCACTGCGTGCGGCATTCCTCGCCGTCAATGCTGGCAAGCAGGTTGCCATTCTGGTACCGACGACACTGCTGGCCGAGCAGCATTTTCACAACTTCTCGGATCGTTTCGCCGAGTGGCCCGTCAAGCTGTCTGAGTTCTCGCGCTTTCGGTCACCCAAGGAAACCGCCGAGGCGATCAAGGGCATTGCCAATGGCACAGTTGATATCGCCATTGGCACACACAAACTCATCCAGAAAGACGTGGTGTTCAAGAACCTCGGTTTAGTGATCATTGATGAGGAACACCGTTTTGGCGTTCGCCAGAAAGAGATACTGAAAGCGCTGCGCTCGGAAGTCGATGTCCTCACCCTCACCGCGACACCGATTCCCCGCACGCTCGCCATGTCGCTCGAAGGCCTGCGCGATTTCTCGGTGATCGCCACGGCACCACAGCGACGGCTCTCCATCAAGACCTTTGTGCACACGCTGTCGGAGGGCACCATCCGCGAAGGCATCATGCGTGAGCTCAAACGCGGCGGGCAGGCTTACTATTTGTATAACGAAGTCGAGACCATTCAAAACCAGCTCGAACGCCTCGAGCGCTTGCTACCCGAGGCGCGCATTGCGGTGGCGCACGGGCAACTGCCGGAGCGTGAGCTAGAGCGCGTGATGCGAGACTTCTATCAGCAGAAGGCCAATGTACTGCTGTGCTCGACCATCATCGAAACCGGTATCGACGTGCCGACGGCCAACACGATCCTCATTCACCGCGCCGACAAGTTTGGCCTCGCGCAGCTGCACCAGCTGCGCGGCCGCGTCGGGCGTTCGCACCATCAGGCCTACGCTTATCTGCTGACGCCGCCCGAAGAGGCACTCAACATCAATGCCAAACGGCGCCTCGAAGCGATTCAGGCAATGGAGGATTTGGGGGCCGGCTTCTATCTGGCGATGCACGATCTGGAGATTCGCGGTGCGGGTGAGGTGCTCGGCGATTCCCAATCCGGCGGCATCCAGGATATTGGCTTCACGCTTTATTCCGACATGCTCAACCACGCCGTGAAGTCACTCAAGGCCGGCAAGGAGCCTGATCTGTCAAAGCCGCTCGGTGTTTCGACCGAGATCAACCTACACGCGCCGGCGCTGCTGCCCGACACTTACTGTGGCGACGTACACGAGCGACTGGTCATCTACAAGCGCCTCGCCAACTGCGAGTCGGCCGACGCACTCGAACAGCTGAAGGAAGAATTGATCGACCGTTTTGGCACGCTGCCGGTCGCGACATCAAATTTGTTCGACAGTCATGAACTCCGCATTCTCGGCAAGCCACTCGACTTGATCAAGATAGACGCGAGCGCCGCCTCGATCACGATTCAATTTGGCCCGGATACGCCCATCCATCCACATCGTGTCATTCAACTGGTGCAGCAAAAGCGCCATTTCAAACTCGCCGGGCCGGACAAACTCAAGATTGACAAGGCGATGGTCAACTTGCACGACCGCGTACTCGCGATCAAGGCTGCTCTGTACGAATTGACCCCTATTACCCCGCAAGCCAAAGTGGCCGCTTGAGATGAATCAATCATCAAAAAAATTCAGCGATTTTCGTTTGCTCGCCATGGACATGGACTCGACACTCATCACCATCGAGTGCATTGACGAGATCGCCGACTTCATTGGCAAGAAACCTCAGGTTGCCGCGATCACCGCAGCTGCCATGCGCGGCGAAATCGATTGGTCGACCTCGCTGCGGCAGCGGGTGGCGCTACTAAAGGATCTTGATGAATCGGTGTTGCAACGTGTCTTCGACGAGCGACTGCGGCTGTCCTCAGGCGCGGAAACGCTGATCACGACAGCCAAGCAAGCGGGTATCTTCACGCTGCTGGTGTCGGGTGGTTTCACATTTTTCACCGACCGCCTCAAGGCCCGATTGAATCTCGACGCGGCGTTTTCGAATCAGTTGGAGATCATTGGCGGCAGACTGACCGGCCGGACGATCGGACCTCTGTGTGACGCCAAGGCCAAAGCGCGGCACGTGCGCGAGGCGGCCGCACAGCTCGGTGCAACCCGCGAACAAATCATGGCCATCGGTGACGGCGCCAACGACCTCATGATGATGGCCGAGGCGGGATGCTCGATTGCCTATCTCGCAAAACCAGTGGTGCAGGCAAGGGCAACATATGCGATCAACGAGGCAGGGCTGGGGCGAGTGTTGGCACTATTTTCCTGAGGGACAGCAAAAAATACGGCGGACATTTCTAGGGAACCTCTGATTAATTCCATTTCGTCGCTTCGCTTTTTGCCAAATGAGGTTGTTGCTCATGCAAGAAATTCTCCTTACATATCAGACATATGCTGCGTCAAATTTCTTGCGAGTTTGGCAACTGCGGCACCTAGTCTGACTTATAACCAGCCACTTGGCCACCGCCTTTTGGTGGCTTAGTGGAATGGCTAGTAGTTTCATCAGAACTGAACTTAATCAGAGGTTCCCTAGATCGACTTCACCAGCCGCAGTTCTGCGGCCAGCGCGCCGTCGGGCAATTCGCTCATGGTGCGCTCAACCGCGTGCCAGCCATTTGATCGATAAAAATGTCGCGCGGCGATGTTGTCTTCAAACACGAACAGGTACATCTGTGAAAACCCGCGTTTGCGCGCCCACTCAGCG
>JAYVUH010000007.1:0-9534 GCA_043788115.1 Burkholderiales bacterium | reverse complement strand
CAGGTGTAGTCGCTGCCAATCTGACTGTCGGTAACGCTACGACGATCGTTTCGTTCGGCGGTGCGGCCGCGTCTAACTCGGTGATCTTTCAGTTGACATCAACGACTCCCGGCACGCTAATCAATGATGCAGCGGTGTTCAACATGACCACGGGTATCAACGTCACCAGCACAGCGTCTGCCGCGACGGTCTCATACGAAGTGTATGAATTCCTAGCGCAAGCACAAGCAGGTACGCCAGTTCTGTATAGCCGTTCTGCTTCCGCAGCTGGTTTCCAGAACGCCGTCAACCTGACCTCGGCTGCCGCGCAAAACTCGACCGCAACCGCAGCGTCGTCGTACCTCAACGTTGGTGGTGCCGCAGCAGAAACAGCAACGCGTGCGCGTATTGCACAGCTCACGCTTGCCCTTCCTGCCGCTGCCTCGCTGACAACCGGTTTCACGTTGTGTACCGCCACCGTCTGCTTGGCTAACAACACGGCTGCTACCGTCGGCTCGATCGTGAACGGCGCTTCAACGGCCAACACCTTTGCGTTGACCGGCGACTTTGGTGCGGCCGCAACTGCAGCCAGCATCAACACGCCAACCGCAACCGAGGTTGCAACTGCCTTTACGCCAACCACCGCGACCTTGCCGCTTTTGGCTGGTACGGTAACGGCTACGGGTTTCGCAGCCTTGAACATCCGTTACACGGTGAACGGCACCACCGCTCTGCCAGTTTCTGCTTACACGGCAGCGTTTACCCCTGTCGCAAATACAGGCTACACGACGTCGACGCTTGGCCCTCTCACCACCGGTAACATCGGCCGTGACGGTGTCCAGTTCGATACGCCATGGGTAACGGCAACGACTGGATTCATCAGCCGTTTCTTCCTGACGCAAACCACTCCTGCAACTGTTCCATACACCGTGACCGTACGTAACGCGGCTGGTTTGGTTACGGGTGGTACGTTGACCGGAACACTGGCATCCAACCGTCAAACGCTTGTTACGTTGGCTTCGCTGTTGCCAGCCGATACGACCGCCTTCCCAGGCCCGTATCAGGTTACGTTCAACGTCGCCGCAACCAACACGGCAGTACAAGGTACCTATGCTCTGACCTCGCCAACCGGCACCGTCGCAGTACAGCGCCTGTACACGCTGGCCCTTCAGTAATCGGGTAGTCTAGTGTCATAGAAAAGGGGGCTTCGGCCCCCTTTTTTTTCGTACTTTTATTTCCGGTAACCTGCAAGATAGTTTTTTGTACTTGATAAGTCCTACATTCGTCTAATATCGGTTTTCCACATGCACTCTCGAGACAAATTGCATCGTTATCCATCTTGCGTGAGCTCGATCTTGTTGTTGTCTTTTCTTATGTTTATTGCTGGCGTGACTTCAGCCGCCGCAAAAGGAAACTTGGAGCCAACTCTCGCGGCTCTTTATGACACCATCTTGCCGCATTTCAACCGTGACGCACTGGTTCTATATGTCGTGCCAGTTGCAACCGAGGGTAAGAACAAAACTGAAGTCCCTGAATGGTGGAAGCATTGCCCATACAGTGAGACTGTCTCTGACGCTGGGGTGGCTCAAGCGCGTCAGGTCGCTGCCGCGTTGCGTAGCCTTAGGGTTCGGGTAGCGTGGGCAAACTCCGCCGAGATCTGCGCATCGTTGACAACGGCCACTTATGTGGTTGCTGATCCGACCGTCAGAGTGCATATCACACCCGACCTCAACCCCCCCGAACTAATGCGACTCAGCGGCATGAAGAACGGTGTTATTGAGACGTTAGTTCGAGCATCAATTGAGGTCGGCATGACAGGGGCTATCGCGCTGGTATCTGGCTCACGACTTACCGCAGAGACCACGCCATACCCAGTACTTGCAGACATGCAGGCCGGCGACTCAGCGCTATTTGTGCTTGGGCAAAAAGGGGGCGCGCAACTACTCGCTAAGTTGACGCCCCACCAGTGGCGAGAGTTGGCGAATTACGCCCGATCAAAGGGTAGGCGCCGGCAATAGCGTAAATTTAGTAGCGGGGACATATTTGCAGTCCATCTTGTTTTCGATACCAAACAAACACCTGACAAGATAATAATGACGAATCTGCTACATCCAAACCGCCTTTTGCCGAGCGTGAGAAATTCTCGCAAAGGCGGTTTCACGTTGATGGAAATGCTGGTGGTGCTCGCAATCATCGGACTCATCGTTGGAATGGTTGGGCCACGCATCCTCGGCACCGTTGATCGTGAAGCGCCGAAGATCGCAATGACGCAGACGAAACTGCTTCGCGGCGCAATCGAGAACTTCCGGCTAGATGTGGGTCGCTATCCGACTGCTCAAGAAGGGCTGGCCGCGTTGACGACCAAGCCTAGCGACACGGCAGTCGCCGCGCGTTGGCGGGGGCCGTATACGGACGGCGATATCCCCATGGACCCGTGGAAAAATCCGTATCAGTATGGCGTGCCCGGCGCGGGTGGACAGCCATTCGCGCTCTACTCGATGGGTGCCGATGGCAAGCGCGGTGGCGACGGAGACGCAGCGGATATCGGCATCCTTCCTGCCAACTGATCCGTCGCGCGTGCGGGACGTGGCTCTAGCCGACGCTAATGTTTGCTGGTTGGTTGCCCGAGCAATAAGCTTCCCAAGCCATCCAGTATGCGCGCTCAAGTCCACGCGTTGTCGCCACCGTATCCATTAGCGGTGATTCGCGCATTTGATTCCTTAGCCCGCGTCGGAGGTCTCCCAGCGCGTCTGGATCCCGCGCAAGCCGACAGGCGATCTCGATGTAGGCGGCCATTGAATCGGCGATAAATTCGGGATGTCCTGTTGCACTGAGCACGCTGCGTGACGCGCCACCAAACCCGCGCGCCAAGAACATCGACACAGTCGGCACACCCATCCAAAGCGCGTCGCAGACGGTAGTCCCGCCGACAAACGGAAAACTATCCAACAGGATATCCACACGCGATAGCGCTGAGAAATAATCGGGCAAAGATTGCTTGCCGATAAAGACGACGCGATGTCGCTTTACACCTGCCCGGCCAAGAGTATCCAGTACGCGTTTTCGCAAGTGCGCGGATTGTGCGTAGAAGTGCAAGTGACTGTTTGGTGTGGTACCTAATATCGTCGCCAACACTTCCAGCGATTGAATGTTTAGCTTGGTCGACGCACTGAAGAAACCGAACGTGATGCGGCCATTTAGCGAACACGGAGAGGCGTGCAGATCCGGCGTTTCAACCATCGGCTGGTACGAGTACTGCGATGGCAGCCGGATTAATTTTTCAACGAATAACGATTCACATTGGCCCGGCGGATTGGCTTGTGCGTCAGTGATGTGATAGTCGATCGCGCGACTGCCGGTCGAGGCAAGATAACCCAGCCACGACATCTGCACCGGTGCGGGACGATGACGCAACACCGAGAAACGGTTTTCGCTCGTATAGCCGGACATATCCACGATGATGTCAATGCCGAGAGACCGGATACGGTTGGCCGCTTCGAGATTCGACATGGTGGAAAGATCGTGAAACTCGTCAACGCAAGATACGTAGGCCTTGGTCACATCATCAGTCGTGCGGCCCATCGAAAGTGCATAGACACCGAACTGAGTCTTGTCATGCGCCTTAAGCACGTGCGGCAGAAAAGATGCGAGTGGAAATTGGTGGAAGTGATGCGAGAAATATCCAATCTTCAGCAGACGCTGACTGTCCCCGGCACCCATCGTCGCGCGATCTGCAAGCGTCGCACCAATCTCCAACTCGGCCCGTTGCGAATATTCCACATGGTATTTCAGCAACGTTGGCGCATCCACGCTCATCGCACTCGTTGCGGCCAGTAGCCACACCGTGGCGAGTTCTTGGTCGTCAGGCTCGATTGCGATCGCCGTTTTCGCAAACGCCAACCCGCTCTCAGCGTCGCCCGCATTGAGCGCCGCAGATGCCATGTTTCGGATGGCAAGAAAATACGTCGGGTCGAGTCGATACGCTCGCTCAAAGGCCTCGCGGCTGGGCTCGGATTCGCCTAGCTGCCCGCGTACATGACCGAGTTCGCACAATAGCTGAACGTCGGTCGGTCGCAGCCGCTGCGCTCGCTCTAGCGTCTTGAGCGATTGCTTAAGCCGCCCGGTTTCCAGGTACAGCAAGCCCATTTCCTGCAGCCGTCTGCCTTCCAACTGTCCAGTGAAATTATGATCACGACTCGCCGCGCTCAAAATGCGCTCAGCTTCCGCAAATTCGCGAGAGCATCGAAATGCCGTTGCGGAAAGCACTAACGCTTCGCCGCTCGTCGGCGAGATCCGTAGAACACGCATCGCGTATTCATTTGCCTCGGCATTTTTTGTTATCCGCAATGCTGCTTCACCCGCAAGCAGCAAAGTCGCAACACTCTGCGGCTGTGATTCTGCCAAGCTAGCGGCAAGTCGAAACGCATCAACGAACTTCCGTTCGCGAGTCAATCTATTAACTTCGGCTGTCATTTGTCAACGCATTGCGCTTAGCGTGTGGCTCAGGTGCCGTGCGCCGACCCTGCGCACTAGCAGTTTGTTGAAATTCGCAATGCCGAAGCCGAGTGAACGCGTTGCGTGCCATTTCCCCCTTTTCCAAAGGGGGAAGCGGGGCGCCGAGATCGCCTGCCGAACGCATATAGTGAATTTCAACAAACTGCTAGTCGCCTACGCATCAGGGTCACGTCCGCTTCGGCGGGGTCAACCGCACCACCTTGATCTTCCGATCCTCGGTCTGCAATATCTCAATCGGATACTCACCGACCTTCACAGCGGTACCCGGCTCTGGAATATCTTCCAGCTGTTCCAGCAAGAGTCCGTTCATCGTCTTGGGTCCATCAAGCGGGAAGTTGTAACCCAGCTTGCGATTCAGCACACGCAACGGGCACGAGCCCTCAACGAGAATGCTTCCGTCCTCCTGATGCCTGAACATACCGGCGTTCATCGGTGATTGACTGGTGAATTCACCGACAATTTCTTCAAGGATGTCCTGCAAGGTCACCAACCCCTGAATCTCGCCGTACTCATCAACCACCAGCGCCATACGCCGTTGCTGTTCCTGAAAGTGCGAGAGCTGTTGCAAGAGCGGGGTGCCTTCTGGCACGAAATACGGCTCGCGCATGATTTCGCGCAGCGTTTCCTTCGAGAGCGGTTCTTTTTCCGATGCGTTAAGCACCTTTCGTACATGTACAAGGCCGATCACGTTGGAAAGGTCGCCGTCATAGACGATCAACCGCGTGTGGTGCGCGGTGGACAGCGCGTTACGGATCGATTCAATTTTGTCGTCAATATCCACACCCTCGATCAACGCACGCGGCGTCATGGTGTCGTCAACGGTCATGTTCTCAAGGTCGAACAAATTCACCATGATGTTATGGTGTTTCTTCGGGATGAAATGCCCGCCTTCGAGCACCAGTGTGCGCATTTCTTCCATCGACAGCGACTGCGATCCCTCAACCACCGGCTTGATCCGAAACAGCCTGAGTATCGCGCGCACCAGCGCGTTAATGCTCCACATCGCCCAGCGAATCAGGAAAAAGTTGACCAAGCCATACAGCACATAACTGGCAATGAGCGCAATGCGCTCGGAGAAACGTGCACCAAAAACCTTGGGCAGTATCTCGGCAAAGATCAGAATTGAAAACGACGCTGCGGTGGTGGCGATTGCGAGCACGTACTCGCCCTCGCCAAAAAGTCGCCGGCAAATCTCGGCCACCAGAATCGTCGTAGCCGCATTCATGACGGTGTTGCCCGCCAGAATGAACGAGAGGAGTTCCTCGGTTTTATCGAGCAGCGACTGCGCGAATCGTGCGCCGCGCGAGCCCTGCTTAACCAAGTGGCGCAACCGGTATCGATTGAGCGCCATCATGCAGGTCTCGGACATCGAGAAGAATCCCGAGCTGATCAGCAGCGCGGCCAGCAGCGAGAAAAGCCAGTGTAGCGGTATGTCGTCAGTCATGTTCGACGGCTACTTGGGGCGGAACGGGCTTGCGCCGAGCTGGCGACGGGTTTGCCAACATCGCGGACTTGCGGTGGGCGTGAGAATATCGCAGCCTTGTGAGTCTCGTGCCCTCATATGCGCTTCAAAATCACTTCGAGCACAAACTTGCTGCCGACATACGACAGCAGCAACATGACAAATCCGATCAAGGTCCAGCGCACCGCGAGCCTGCCCCGCCAGCCCGCGACGAAGCGACCCGCCAGTAGCCCACCCAACACAAACCAGGACATCACCGAAAACACTGTCTTGTGGTTGACCTGAAACGGCTTACCAAATAGCAGCTCAGTGAAAAACACGCCGGACAACATGGTGGCGGTGAGCATCGCAAAGGCGATCCAAAGTAACTGGAACATCAACTTTTCAATACGCATCAGGGGCGGCAGATCGCGCTGATCGTCGCTAATATTTCCGGCCAGCAATTGCTTCTGCAAAAACAATAACAGCACGGCGTGGAGTGCGGCCACCGTATACAGCGCATAGGCGAGAATGGCGACCACGATGTGCAGCGCAAACGCGGCCTGCGCGCCCTCGTAACTAATCCTGACGTGCGACGGCAGCCAGACCACCATCGAGGCGGCTAACGCGGCAATCGGCGCGAGGTAGAGGGTTGCCAAGCGCGTCAGACGCCAGTCGTTGCCCACCAGTATGTAGCTGAGCATGGTGAGCCAAACGATCAGTGAGATGGCGTGCGAAAAGCCGATGTTGATGCCGCCCTCGCCGCCGGCAAACAACGCCCAACCGATCGCCACGGCGTGGGTGACCAGACCGAGCGCCAGCACAATCACCGGCCAGCCGGTCCGACCCAAGGCCGGTTTGGCTGCGCGGCGCGTGCCGATCCACGCCCCGGATGAAGCGACTAGGTAGAGAATCGTGGTGATAAAATTTGGGTCTATCATTTGTATGAGGGTTAAGCGATTTATCACGCCCTCACCCTCTCCCCCTCCCCTTCTCCCTCAGTCCCTCTCCCGCGAGGGGAGAGGGAAGTGAGCAGGGTGCGCAACGGGGTTTAGTTCCTCCCCCTCGACGGGGGAGGGGTTGGGGAGAGGGTGAGGGGGGGATCGTATCTAGCGTCAAAATCAGCTTGCAGTTTACCTTCTCCTCCGCGCCGTAGCCCGACACCGACCCCAAGACTCTTCCCTGCCGCCCTGCGGCCCACCAAAGACTCGCAACCATGCTAGATAACCTCACCAACCGCCTCAACGGCATCGTCAAGCAACTGCGCGGCCAAGCGCGTCTGACCGAAGAAAACGTTTCTGACGCGCTGCGTGACGTACGCATGGCGTTGCTGGAGGCCGACGTCGGTCTGCCCGTAGTGAAGGATTTCATCGCCCGCGTGAAAGAAAAAGCGCTCGGCGCCGACGTGCTACAAAGTTTGACGCCGGGACAGGCGTTCGTCGGCATCGTCCATCAGGAGCTGATTGGTCTCATGGGCGGCGAGCCTGCCGCATCAACCGCATCACCTCGCATGCCGGACCTAAACAAGCTGCCAGTCAATTTGTCCACCACGCCGCCGGCGATTATTCTGATGGCCGGCTTGCAAGGCGCGGGCAAAACGACCAGCGCGGGTAAGCTCGCCAAGCTGCTGAAAGAGCGCTTCAAGAAGAAGGTGCTGGTGGTTTCGGCTGACGTATACCGACCTGCCGCCATCGAACAGCTCAAGACACTCGCCGCACAGGTTGGCGTGGATTTCTTTGCCAGCGACATCAGCCAAAGGCCAGTCGATATCGCCGTCGCGGCCAAGCAGTGGGCGAAAACGCACTTCCACGATGTACTGATCATCGACACAGCCGGTCGCCTTGCCATCGACGACGCCATGATGGCCGAAATCAAGGCCGTGCACGCAGCGGTGGAGCCGATCGAAACGCTGTTCACGGTTGATGCGATGCAGGGCCAGGATGCGGTGAATGTCGCCAAAGCGTTCAATGAAGCACTACCGTTGACCGGTGTGGTGCTGACCAAACTCGACGGCGACTCGCGCGGCGGTGCGGCGCTGTCGGTGCGCCATATCACCGGCAAGCCGATCAAGCTGGTCGGCGTATCGGAGAAGATGGACGGGCTGGAGGCGTTCTATCCCGAGCGCATGGCCTCGCGCATTCTGGGGATGGGCGATGTGCTATCGCTGGTGGAAGCCGCGCAGCAGTCGGTGGATGTCGCAGAGGCGACGAAGCTCGCCGAGAAGTTCAAGAAGGGCAAAGACTTTGACTTCGACGACTTCAAAATGCAGCTCAGCCAAATGCGCAAAATGGGCGGCGTGAGTGCCATGATGGACAAACTGCCATCGCAGTTAAGTCAAGCGGCACAGATGGCACCCGACCTTCAAGAAAAACAATTGCGCCGTACCGAGGGCGTCATCAATTCGATGACGCCACTCGAGCGCCGCAAGCCGGAGCTGTTGAAAGCTACCCGCAAGCGCCGCATTGCCGCTGGTGCCGGCGTAACGGTGCAGGAAGTCAACCGCATCCTGACGCAGTTTGAGCAGATGCAAAAGATGATGAAAATGATGAAAGGCGGCGGCATGGCCAAGATGATGCGGGGCATGAAGGGCATGATGCCCGGGCTTCGCTAGTCCATCGCGATGGCGATGCCCCGCCACGAGTTACTCGCGCTCATCGAGCGCATCAAAGAACAAGACAAGAAAGTCAAGGCCTGGCGCGCGTTCCCAGACGAAAATGCCCTGAACTGCCCGCCAAATGGCGACTTTCAAAATGCCGTTGGCCCCTTGAGTGGTCTGACAGTTGGCGTCAAGGACATCATCGACGTCGTCGGCATCCCGACTAGACACGGCTCAGCAATCTACGAAAACGCGCTGCCCGCATTGGCGGATGCCGAATGTGTCGCATTGATGCGCGCTGCCGGCGCCACTATCGTCGGCAAGACAGTGACCACGGAACTGGCGACGTTCGTGCCGTCGGTCACACGCAATCCACGCAACCTCGACCACACGCCTGGCGGATCGTCGTCCGGCTCGGCCGCAGCCGTCGCTGCGGGCCACGTGGACATCGCCATCGGCACGCAAACGGCGGGCTCCATCATTCGACCGGCCGCCTACTGCGGCGTGTTCGGTTTCAAGCCGTCGTTCGGGCTGGTGCCGCGCGGTGGGGTCAAGATTCAGTCAGAGACGTTGGATACGGTGGGGGTGTTTGCGAGGTCGATTGCGCACTGCGAGGCGTGGTTGGCGGCGATGATGCAAGTAAGCTGCCCCGAAGTGGCACACACAACCGAGGAGGGGCTACTCAGGATCGCGATCATCACCGATATGCGTGACTTAGCTAGTCACGAGATGCGATCGGCCCTCATGGATGCTTCGGGTCGGCTCGCAGCAGCGGGACATGACGTGAATGAGCTAGATCTACCGTCTTCGCTCGCGAGGCTATCCGAACATCAGGCTGTTATACAAAATTATGAAGCAGCTCGGGCGTACAAGATTGAGCTCGCAATCAGACCGGCTGCGCTCTCACCCAAGCTCCAGCAAGAACTTGAAAATGGCAATAAGATTACACACCGCCATTATTTCGAAGCGCTAACGAGCGCAGTCGAAGCAAGGGACGTGGCAA
>JAYVUH010000006.1:0-5774 GCA_043788115.1 Burkholderiales bacterium | reverse complement strand
AAGCGTATTTTGCGTTTTCGTATGGATCGTTCCTTAGCGAAATCGACCAGTATCCAAACGTCGTACTGATGCGCACCGTATCCAAACTTGGACTGGCCGGCGCGCGTCTGGGAATGTTGATCGGTGCTTCAAGCTGGTTGTCGCAAATCGACAAGGTGCGTCTGCCATACAACATCAACAGCTTCACGCAGTCGGCGGCGACCTTCCTATTCGACCACGCGGACGAGTTCACCCGCCAGACGACGGTGTTGGTTGCAGAGCGTGCGCTGATGGCGGAGCGTCTGGCCGCATTGTTTGTGCGCCACCCTGGCACAGCACAATTCCCCTCGGAGGCTAATTTCATTCTGATGCGGGTGCCGAACGCCGCGCACGTTTTTGCCGAACTCAAGGCGCGCAAAATTCTGGTCAAGAACACCAGCCAGTCGCACGCATTGCTTCACGACACACTCCGCATTACTATCGGCTCACCCGACGAGAACAGCGCTTTTCTGGCTGCACTGACAGACATACTGGAATCCCGCCATGCGTAACGCCACCGTTGTCCGCAATACCAAAGAGACGCAGATCACCGCCACCGTCAATCTTGATGGCACGGGAATTTCGAACTTGAATTCCGGCGTGCCGTTTCTCGACCATATGCTCGACCAGATTGCGCGGCACGGCATGATCGATATCGATCTAAATGCGACCGGCGACACCGAGATCGATGATCACCACACGGTTGAAGACGTCGGCATCACGCTCGGGCAGGCCTTCACCAAGGCGCTCGGCGACAAGGTTGGCATCCGCCGCTACGGCCATGCTTATGTGCCGCTCGATGAAGCGTTGTCGCGCGTCGTGATCGATCTTTCCGGACGCCCGGGGTTGACGATGAAGGTGGATTTCACGCGCTCGCGTATTGCTGAATTCGACGTTGATCTGTTTTTTGAATTTTTTCAGGGATTTGTGAATCACGCGCTCTGTACCTTGCATATCGACAATCTGCGTGGTGCCAACGCACACCATCAGGCCGAAACGATATTCAAGGCGTTTGGCCGCGCACTGCGTATGGCGTGTGAAGCGGACGCGCGGGCGGCAGGCATCCTGCCCTCGACCAAGGGCAGTCTGTAAGCGTCCAACCGCGCGCCGACCATGAACCTGCTGCGCGCCGCGCTCTCTGTTTCGGCAATGACGTTTCTGTCGCGTCTGACCGGACTCGCGCGCGAAGTCATCGGCTTCAGTCTGTTTGGCGCAGGGGCGGCGATGGATGCGTTCCAAGTCGCCTGGCGGATCCCTAATTTCCTGCGGCGGTTATTTGCTGAGGGCGCGTTCAGCCAGGCGTTTGTACCCGTCATCGCCGAATACAAGGCCAAGCGCGGATTGGAAGAAACGCAGGCGCTCGCCAGTCGCGTGGCTACCGTCCTCGGCGTGGTGTTGTTCGTCGTCACCTTGGTCGGCGTGATTGCCGCGCCGCTACTTGTCTATGCGACGGCATCCGGCTTCGCTGCTGACGCGGCTAAGTTCGACCTCACCACGCAAATGGTGCGCGTCACCTTCCCTTACATCTTCTTTATTTCGCTGGTCGCGCTGTCCGCTGGCATGTTGAATACGTTCAGCGCGTTCAAGACACCAGCCTTCACGCCGGTGTTGTTGAATCTCTCGGTGATCGGCGCGGCGGTTTTTCTGACCAAGTACGTCGATCCGCCGATCCTCGCGCTTGCTTGGGGTACTTTCATTGGTGGCGTGGTGCAGCTCGCCTTTCAAGTGCCCGCGCTGAAACGCATCGGAATGCTGCCGAGATGGGATTGGCAGCCTAAAGACAGTGGTGTGCTGCGAATCCTGGGCTTGATGGCACCAGCGCTGCTCGGCGTCTCCGTCGCGCAGATTTCAATTTTGATCAATACCCAGATCGCTTCGTTTCTGGACACCGGCTCGGTGTCGTGGCTGACGGCGGCCGACCGTCTGATGGAGTTTCCATCTGCGTTGCTGGGTGTCGCGCTTGGCACCGTGCTGCTGCCGTCGTTGGTGAAACAACACGCGACGCAAAATCCCGAGGAGTTCTCGGCATTGCTTGATTGGGGCCTGCGACTGACGCTGCTGCTCACGCTACCGGCGGCAGTTGGGCTTGCGATGCTGGCCACGCCGTTGATCGCCACTTTGTTCCAGCACGGCAAATTTGACGTGACGGCGGTGATGATGAGTAGCCAAGCGCTGATCGCTTACTCGGTGGGGCTGACCGGCCTCATTTTGGTGAAGATTCTGGCGCCCGCGTTTTACGCGAGGCAAAACATCAAGACGCCTGTCAAGATTGCGATCACCACGCTCGTGATCGTGCAATTGGCGAACCTTGTATTCGTACCGTGGTTTAAGCATGCGGGTCTTGCGCTTTCAACCGGGCTGGGTGCTTGCGTTAATGCCGGCCTACTCTATTACTTCATGCGTAGACAGGCGATTTATGTTCCGCGCCCCGACTGGCTGGTGTTCTTCATGAAGATCGTGGTCGCCTTATATTTGATGGGCGGCGCGCTCTGGTTCATCAGTGGCAGCAATGCGGATTGGGTGACGATGGGAACGACGTGGAAAATCACCAAACTCCTGACCGTCGTCGCGCTCGGCGCAGCAGTCTATTTCGCCGCGTTGTGGACAATGGGTCTCAGGCTGCGTGATTTCGCCAAACGGGCGATTTGATGCGATTGCTGCGCGATTTTCCGACCAATGGCGAGCCGCTGGCGCTTGCCATTGGAAACTTCGATGGCGTGCATCTGGGCCATCAGGCGATTCTGTCGGCCACCCGACGCGCCGCCGCAAGACTTCAAGCGAGTGCAGCGGCCCTGACCTTCTCGCCGTTGCCGCGCGAGTACTTTGCAAAATACGCCAAACACACCAACCACGCAGGCGACCCGATGCGCGCACCGCCGCGCTTAATGAGTGTCACTGAGAAACTGGCCGCATTCCTCGATGCCGGCATCGAGCAGTCGCTGGTGTTACGCTTCGACGCGTCGTTTGCATCGCAATCTCCCGCATCGTTTTTACACGCGCTGAAACGGGCCAATGTGTGTTGGCTGATGGTCGGCGAGGACTTCCGGTTTGGCGCCAAGCGCGCCGGCGACATTCAGGCGCTGCGCACATTCGGGCAGCAACACGGCATCATCGTCGAGACCCTGAATGACGTGACCACCCGAGACGGCCAGCGCATTTCGTCGTCTGCCATCCGCGACGCGTTACGTGACGGACAGTTGGCCACCGCGACAGCCATGCTCGGCCGCCCCTACGCGGTCGTTGGTCGCGTTACCCATGGTAAGAAACTGGGCCGCACGTTGGGCTTTCCCACCGCCAACGTTGCGCTTTCGGGGCGCAAGCCCGCCCTTTCCGGCGTGTTTGCAGTAAAATGCCGTTTAGTAACTCGCGGGCTCGAGGGAGTGGCCGAGTTAGGAAAATATGATGTTGGTCAGATCCTTGACGGGGTCGCCAACCTCGGCACGAATCCGGTGGTCTCGACCGAGAACCGCCAGCATTTGGAAGTCTTCCTCTTCGATTTCTCAGGTGACTTGTACGGCAAACGCGTGCAAGTCAGCTTCATCGAAAAAATCCGCGACGAACGAAACTTTGCGAGCACAGACCCCTTGGGGGAGCTCGTCACGCAGATGCATGACGACACCGCGCGCGCAAAGGCAATTTTGTCGAGGATGAAAGATGAACGCCCCAAGTGACGCCGGTAAAAAAGACTACAAAGCCACACTCAATCTGACCGACACGCCGTTTCCGATGCGTGGCGACCTCGCCAAGCGCGAGCCGGGTTGGATTGCCAACTGGCAGCAGCAAAAGCGCTACGAGAAAATCCGCGAGGCGAGCAAGGGCCGGCCGAAATTCATCCTGCACGACGGCCCGCCCTACGCGAACGCCGCCATTCACATCGGCCACGCGGTCAACAAGATTCTCAAAGATATCGTCGTCAAGTCCAAACAAATGGCCGGCTTCGACGCCGTCTATGTGCCGGGCTGGGACTGCCACGGCATGCCGATCGAGATTTTCGTTGAGAAGCAGCACGGCAAGAATCTGCCTGTCGAGAAGCTGATGGGTTATGCACGCCAGCACGCAGAATCACAAATCGACCTGCAAAAAGCTGACTTCGTTCGGCTTGGTGTGCTGGGCGATTGGGATCATCCATACAAGACGATGAATTTCGCCACCGAGGCAGCGGAGATTCGCACGCTCGGGCAGCTGTATGAGCGCGGCTATGTCTATCGCGGCTTGAAGCCGGTGAATTGGTGTTTTGACTGCCAATCCGCGCTGGCGGAAGCCGAAGTTGAGTACGAGGACAAGAATTCCACCACGATTGATGTGGGCTTCATGCTCGCTGAAGGTCAACAGACGAAGTTGGCGAGCGCATTTGGACTGACGGCTCTCCCTGCTGGCAAGGTCTACGCCGTCATCTGGACGACCACGCCGTGGACAATCCCTGCAAACCAGGCGCTTAATATCCACCCCGAGTTCGATTACGCATTGGTGGAAACATCGCGCGGTGCAATTGTGATCGCGGCAGCGCGTGTCAATGAGTGCCTCAAGGCTTATGGCCTCGAGGGCAAAGTCCTTGCGACCGCAAAGGGGCAAGCGCTCGAGCATATTGTGTTTCGTCATCCGTTCTACGATCGCAACTCGCCAATGTATCTGGCGGAGTACGTCACCCTCGACACCGGTACCGGCATCGTGCATTCGTCGCCCGCCTATGGCGTGGACGACTTCGCGACGTGCAAGAAGTACGGCATGACCAATGAGGAGATCCTTAACCCGGTAATGTCGGATGGAAGATACGTGGTCAGTACGCCTTTATTTGGTGGCTTAAACATTTGGAAAGCGCAGCCGGAAATCGTCAAGACAATCGAAGATGCCGGCGCGCTGTTTCACACGGCGACGTTCAAACACTCTTACCCGCACTGCTGGCGCCACAAAACGCCGACTGTGTTTCGTGCGACCTCGCAATGGTTTGTCGGCATGGACCGCACCGCCAAGGGCGAGGCAAAGAGCTTGCGCGAGCTCGCGCTCGACGCCATCAATGCGACCAATTTCTATCCCGAGTGGGGGCAAGCGCGTCTACACGGCATGATCGCCAATCGCCCCGACTGGTGTATTTCACGTCAGCGCAATTGGGGCACACCGATTCCGTTCCTGCTGCATCGCGAGACCGGCATCGAGCATCCGCGTACGCTCGAATTGCTCGCCGCTGTTGCCGCACGGGTCGAGAAAGAAGGCATTGAAGTCTGGCAGCGCATCACGGTGGAAGTACTGCTGGCGGGTTCTCCCGCAGACGAGATCGCAATGTATGAAAAGAGCAGCGACACGCTCGACGTATGGCTCGACTCCGGCGCGACCTTCAACACAGTGCTGGCCACCACGCCGTCGTTGCAACGTGTCGATGAAGGCGGCAAACCGGCGCAGGCGGATCTGTATCTGGAAGGTTCCGACCAACACCGTGGCTGGTTCCACTCGTCACTGCTGGTGAGCTGTGCGATCAACGGCCGTGCGCCATATAAAAACTTACTGACCCATGGCTTTACCGTGGACGCGCAGGGCAAGAAGATGTCGAAGTCGGGATTCAATGCGGTGGCACCGGCCAAGATATCCGAGCAGTTGGGCGCGGAGATGCTGCGCATGTGGGTCGGCTCGTCTGACTACTCGGGCGAAATTTCCATCTCAGATGAGATTCTCAAACGCGTGGTCGAAAGCTACCGGCGTATCCGAAATACGCTGCGTTTTTTGCTGGCCAATACCTCTGATTTTGACTTTGCGAAGGACGC
>JAYVUH010000005.1:0-3141 GCA_043788115.1 Burkholderiales bacterium | reverse complement strand
GACAAACACCACCGGACTGGACGCCGGAAACAGTAGGGCCATTTTCCCCACGGCGGCCCAGCCGATCATCATCAGCAGATTCGCCGCAGGGCCAGCCGCCGCAACCCAGATCATGTCCTGCTTTGGCCGACGCAGCGCACCAAAATTAACCGGTACCGGCTTGGCTGCGCCGAACACAAATGGCGACACGAGCAAGGTCACCACCGGGACCAGAATGGTCCAGACCGGATCGATGTGCTTGAGGGGATTGAGGGTCATGCGCCCTAGCATGTAAGCGGTCGAATCGCCAAAATAGCGCGCTGCAAACGCATGTGCCGCTTCGTGCAGCGTGATCGCAAAGATCAGCGGAATAGCGTAGACGGTAATTTTCTGGATGGTGCCTAGGTCCATGCGAGGAATTTGTAATGTCGATGAAGGTGGCGGCTAAGCGGCGAAACTGAACGCCGATGCATCGCCCTTGCCCAGTCGCACCAGTACTGGCTCATCCTGCGACAGATCGATCACCGTTGTGGGTTCGATTCCGCATGCGCCACCATCGAGTATGACATCGAGCTGATGTTCGAGCGCGTCACGAATCTCCTCGGCATCGTTGAGCGGCTCTGACGCATCTGGCAAGATAAGCGTTGAGGAAAGTATCGGTTCGCCCAGCTCAGCCAGCAACGCACTCGCCACGACGTGTTGTGGCACTCGCACACCGATGGTGGCACGCTTCGGATGTGCCAGACGCCGAGGCAGTTCACGCGTTGCCTTCAATATGAATGTGAACGCTCCCGGGGTGTTTGCTTTGAGCAGCCGGTACTGCGCGTTGTCCACCTTCGCGAACGTGCCGATTTCCGACAAATCGCGGCATACAAGCGTGAAGTGGTGCCGCTCGTCGACCGCGCGCAAATGCCGGATTCGCTCCATCGCGGATTTGTCGCCAATGTGACAGCCAAGCGCATAGCAAGAGTCGGTCGGATAGGCGATCAGCCCGCCCTGGCGCACGATCTCAACCGCACGTTTGATCAGGCGCTGTTCCGGGTGTGTCGGGTGCAACGTGAAGAACTGACTCATGATGGACGATTAACGTCAGCCCTCTAGTGAAACAACTGCCAGACCGGCCGCAGATCCCGGTCGACTTCAGAAAGCAGCGGAAGCGCGCCTGGCTCAATCGGCGTTTCCGCAGGGCCATGAAAGTCAGCACCCCGCGAGGCATAAAGGCCGAACGCTCTACAACGGGCGGCAAAATGGGAATATTCGTTGGGCGAATGGCTGCCGGTGACGACTTCGACGCCCTGGCCGCCTAACGCTTTGAATTCAGCAAGCAGCACGTCCATCTCGGTGCCGGACAACTTGTAACGGGCCGGGTGTGCGATCACTGCCACGCCGCCGGCCGCTAAAATCCACGCCACAGCATCCTCTAGGCTCGCCCATCGGTGTGCAATGTAGCCCGGATTCCCCGGGGTCAGGTAACGCTTGAAAGCAGTGGAGACATCCGGAACGATGCCGCGAGCGACTAGCGCTCGTCCAAAGTGCGTCCTTGCGAGCATCTCCTTGTTTTGCGCCAAGGCAAAAGCGTCTTCAAAAATATCCGGCAGTCCGGCGTCGACGAGCTGTCTGGCAATCTCTTTGCCGCGGGAGATGCGCCCGCCCCTCACGCTGGCGAGGCCCTCCAACAGAGTAAGATTGGTTGGGTCAATGTTGAGGCCGACAATATGAATTGTGGTCAGCGGTCGATCGATATTGCCTTTGGCCAACCATGAAACCGAAACTTCAACCCCCGCGACGAATCGCAACCCCAACGCGTGGGCGCATGCTGCGGCAGCGGCAACGTTCGCAACCGTATCGTGATCCGTCAATGCCAGCGCATCGCAACCGTTGCGGTGCGCGAGCGACACCAACTCATCGGCCGTTAGAACGCCGTCGGAAGCGCTGGTGTGGTTATGCAAATCAAAATTTAGTGAATTCAATGTTGCCTCAATGGGAAAATCAGAGGGAAAATCGGAGGGGAAATCGGGGCGAAAATCGTCGGCTGTGTAGGCACTCAGTGGAACTCCGCGCGCTGTTAGCTCTCCAAGTCATCATTCTATGACTGAAACCAAACCAATCCGATTGATGCTGAAAGGCGCAGCCGGCAGCCAAATCGGCGAGACCGCGGACGAGCCATCCGCCGCAACCCTATTTGCACAGGTCTCGGGACGCCTCTACGCCCTCGCGCCGCCGCAGGATACGATGAATTCTCTCGCCGCCCTGGGCGAATTTTTGGCGATGGCCGACGCACTCGACCTGACCTACGGTCGCGACGCGGAATTACCAGTCGCCGATGTCGAAACGGCCACCGACACCGCGTTGGGCGAAGTCGCTAGAATCGAATCTTGGTTTACTGCAAATGCGCAGCCGCACTCGATCAACGATTTTGACCCTGTCACTCTCGGCGTAGCACTTTGGGCGATGCGCCACGGCGTTAGGATGCAAAATTGCGAGCCAGTGGTCAACGCGCTGGCGCGGCGCGCCAATGGTGCCACCAGCCGGCAGGAAACCGCGGCGACCTACGCATTTGCCCAAGGGCTGATCGCGCATGTTGCGCAAAATTTGTCGGCTGACCTAGAACGCTCAAATCCTGACCGTCCTTGGCGAATACTGAATATCAACTTTGCAATCACCGCGATCCGCACAGGAGACGCCGCCTTGATGCGATTCGCATTCGACCAATTGAACAAGGCATTGCCCGACGAATGCACGGGCTTCTACTCGGAGGCGCTCGCGCTTGCCAGCCACCCGGGGTTCCCCGAAGGGCCCCGGCAAGTCATCGCAGACGAATGCCGCCGACTGTCCGTCCTACACTAGCCGGCCGGTACGCTATGCCGGTTCAATCGTGAGATAATCATGAGTTACCGACTAGCATGCGGACGTGCGCGGCACCTATATCTGCCGCCCCTGCACAACACAGCGACAATCCATGAAATTCCTGTTCGATTTTTTTCCGGTCATCCTGTTTTTCGTGGCCTATAAGGCCTTCGACATATATGCGGCTACCGCAGTTGCTATCGTCGCCTCTATTGCTCAGGTTGGTTACCTCAAGCTCGCACACAAGAAAGTCGAGCCGATGATGTGGTTGGGCCTTGGCATCATCGTCATTGCGGGTGGCGCGACAATCGTCTT
>JAYVUH010000004.1:0-10352 GCA_043788115.1 Burkholderiales bacterium | reverse complement strand
GATGAAATCAATGACGACTTTGCCAACACTGACGTGGTGATGGTGATCGGTGCCAACGATATCGTCAATCCTGCCGCCCAAGAAGATCCAGCCAGCCCGATCGCCGGTATGCCGGTACTTGAGGTGTGGAAGGCGAAGACGACAATTGTGATGAAGCGGTCGATGGCGTCAGGCTATGCGGGCGTCGACAATCCGCTGTTCTATAAAGAAAACAACCGCATGTTGTTTGGCGACGCCAAGAAGATGCTCGACGAGGTACTTACCGCACTTCGCGTTTAATGGCCCGCGCTAGACGCCGCTTCTGCGCCGCGCAGGCGTTGGGTCGGACGTCAGTTTGAGGCGCTTACGGCATTTGTAGGCAGTTGCCAGCCGTTACGGCGCTTGCATTGGCAGCAGCAGATTGACACACGTACCGCCGCCGGTCATGGGCACAATTTCAACCTCGCCGCGCATGCGGGCGGCGCGATTTCTCATGTTCGCTAGACCGCGGCCATATTGGATTTTCTCGACGTCAATCGATGCGCCGTCGTCGGTGACGCGAACCCATACCCGGTTGGCCATTCGATCAACGCCGGTTGACAGGGTGATGCGCGAAGCGTTGGCGTGCTTTAACGTATTGGTGAAGGCTTCCTGGACGATACGCAACACGCTGCGGACATTCTCGGGGTCTAGATAGTCAAGCGGTGGCAAATCGCTGACCGCCCAATGCAGCGAGATGCCGGCGGCATTGAGTCTGGGCTCAAGCCGATAGCGGAGATTGCCCAGTACTACGAGCAAGTCCCGCTCAACCGGTTCCAATGAGTCGATGGTGAGTTTGAGTTCGTCAATGCAGTCGGCGATCAAGGACTCCAGTGCGGGCTGGGCAAGCGCGCCGCGCTTCATGAGTGCAAGAGTGGACATTAATTGGGAACCGAGTCCGTCATGCATGTCGCGCATCAGGCGCTGGCGCTCATCCGCCATGGCACGTTTTTGATCGAGTTCGCGCTCGCGCTCGAAGCTGGCGGCAAGTTCCCTTTCCCTCTCGCCGATGCGGTCTGCCAGGGCGCTATTGAGTGTTTCATAGTCGCGCAGCGTGTCGACGAACCTGCGGACGAGCAACGCAGCCACTGCTAGCAGCAGTAACGGTAAACCGAGTGGAATGAGGTAGAGGCGGTCAAAGCCAAGCAGCTCTTGATAGTTCACGAAATCATGAATGCCAAATCCCGACGTAAACAGCGTCGCCAGTATCATCAGCAGATTGCCACGTGAAAGATTGCGGCTAAGTTGGTAGATGATGACAACGGTAAGTGCCGGCGTGAGCACGGCCAATACAAGGTAAATGGCATTGGTTGCGGCCAGATACCAGTGGTCGATCGCCGCCGCAAGTAGGACGGCCGAGGTGGTTGCAGCAAAAATGTAGAGCCATCGTTCGAATACCGGCAGCGAACGATTTCCATAGTGCAACGCAAAGCAGGTTTGCAGTACGCTCAGCCAGCACATGGCGGGAACGGCCATGGCGGCGAGCCAAGCGGGCGTATCGCGCAGATAAAGATGGAACAGCCTCACCACGGCCACCGTGCACATCAAGCCGAACAGCAGAAACATGGTTTCGTTACGCCGGCGTATCCAGATCGTGAGTGAAAAGGCTGCCATGACGACCAACACACCGGTGATTAGCTGCGGCGCCGTGGTCTGTATGAAGTAGCGGCGACTGAAAATCGGCCGCAAGGCAGCACTGTCGCCCAGATACACTTGGGCGATCCCGGCTCGCGCATATCGGTCCGGATGAAGGCGGATCAATAACTCGTTGTCACCTTCGCGTACTAGGCTGGTTGGGACAAAATGGAACTGAGCCAGATTCCACGATTCTTCCGGGTGCGGTCCGAGTCGGCCGCTGACGGCGAATGAAGAGCCGTTTAAGAAAAGTTCGACATTGTTCGTAATGCGTGAGATGTAGAGCGCACGCTGGCCAGAATCGCTGCCGGTGTGGTCACCGCCACGATGGTTGAAACGCAGGCGATACCAACCGTACTTATCCCTTGGGCGCTGATTTTTTCGCCAACTGTCTGGTAGATCGACTGCCTTCCAATCGGCGTTTGCTCGAGGTGGTGCCAGCGACGTCGATTGGACAAAGTCGGCGCGTTCAAATATTTGGTACGGTGCGTAGGGCGCGTCCGGTCGTGGACTGGAATCAACGGCAGAAGTCTGCGCATGGGCCGTAAACGATGCGCTGGTGATGGCAGACGCAAGCAGCGTGCAGACGGTCGCAATCGCCGCTCTGCAATTTCGCCACGCGTCTAGCCTGCCTGGACTACATTGAGCGGATAAGCCCCATACGGTGAGCTTCAAAGACGGCTTCTCCACGAGAGTGCACCGCGAGCTTGCGATAGATTTTCTTCACATGGCTCGTCACGGTGTGGGGCGAAATACCCATCAGTTTACCCATCTCGGGGTAGTTGTATCCCTTCGAGGCGAGCAGCAGGATTTCTCGTTCTCGATCGGACAACGAGACATCACTTTCCACTGCGTTCGGCACTGGCTTTGCAGGCACTGGATCCGGTTGAAAACGTTTTAGCAGCCGTCTGGCGATGATCGGCGAAATGGGCGAGCCGCCCGCGATTAGCTCTCGAATGCTCGATAAAAAGCTCTCTTCTGACGCGTCTTTGAGCAAGTAACCAGATGCGCCTGCCTCGATCGAGGCCAGCACATGCTCTTCGTCGCCGAACACCGTCACCACCATACATTCACAGTTTGGCAGCGTGCGACTGGCGTGACGAATAACTTCAATGCCGGATAAATCTGGCAAGCCGAGATCGACCAATAACACATCTGGCTTGTGCTGGGTGAGCATGGTGAGGCCCTCCGCGGCCGTGCCAACGCTCGCGACAACGTCGAATGCAGAGTCCTTTTCCAGGATGGCACCGAACCTTTCGCGGAACGCAACGTCGTCTTCAACAATCAATACTCGGGGCATCAGCACACGCTCACTCAACGGACGAATCCATTGTACTGCCGTGCATATGTACAGGGGATATACCCCATTCGGGGTATAAATTGCGAAATCGCCCGTTCACGGTTGTTTCCCGTCACGGCTAGCGGTAGCACTTGGTGTTGCGGGACGGGATCAGGCTTTCTTCATTGAGTCGAAAAACTGCGAGTGGCGGACAGCCGAGCAGGGGCCCCGCTTAGCGGGGATGCGACCTGAAGCCCGAAGCGTGAGTTTTGCGTTGCAGAGCATACGCAGGAAACGGGCTCCCGGCCAATCGCTAGGCTTTCTTCATTGAGTCGAAAAACTGCGAGAGGCGGACAGCCGAGCAGGGGCCCCGCTTAGCGGGGATGCGACCTGAAGCCCGAAGCGTGAGTTTTGCGTTGCAGAGCACACGCAGGAAACGGACTCCAAGCGGATAACTAAGCTTTCTTCATTGAGTCGAAAAACTCAGCGTTGTTTTTTGTCGCCTTCAGCTTGTCGATCAAGAACTCGGTGGCTTCCAATTCGTCCATCGAGTACATCATCTTGCGCAACACCCAGACGCGCTGGAGGATTTCCGGCTTGATGAGGAGCTCTTCTTTTCGCGTTCCCGAGCGATTCACGTTCAGTGCAGGGTAGACGCGCTTTTCTGCCGCGCGGCGATCCAAATGAACTTCCATATTGCCGGTACCTTTGAATTCTTCGTAGATAACATCGTCCATGCGTGAGCCAGTATCAATGAGTGCTGTGGCGATGATGGTCAATGAGCCGCCTTCCTCGATATTGCGCGCGGCGCCAAAGAAGCGTTTTGGACGCTGTAGCGCGTTTGCGTCAACACCACCGGTGAGCACCTTGCCGGACGCAGGCACGACGGTGTTGTAGGCGCGCGCTAGACGCGTGATGGAGTCGAGCAGAATTACCACGTCTTTCTTATGTTCGACCAATCGCTTGGCTTTTTCGATGACCATTTCGGCCACCTGAACGTGGCGGGTTGCCGGCTCGTCGAAGGTTGACGAGACAACCTCGCCCTTGACGGTGCGCTGCATCTCGGTAACCTCTTCCGGACGTTCATCAATCAACAGTACGATCAAGACAACTTCAGGATGATTGCTGGTGATGGCCTGCGCGATTTGCTGCAGCATAACCGTCTTGCCTGACTTCGGCGAGGAAACCAATAGTCCGCGCTGGCCCTTGCCGATCGGTGCAATGATATCGATGACACGGCCTGTGATGTTTTCATCGGACTTGATGTCACGTTCGAGGGTGAATGGCTTGTTTGGAAATAGCGCGGTGAGGTTCTCGAACAGAATCTTGTTCTTGCCAGCCTCGGGCGGTTCACCGTTGACCTTGTCGACTTTGACGAGCGCGAAATAGCGTTCGCCTTCCTTCGGCGTGCGAATTTCGCCCTCAATGCTGTCGCCGGTGTGCAGATTAAAGCGGCGGATCTGCGACGGACTGACGTAAATGTCATCCGGCCCGGCAAGATACGAGATGTCCGGCGAGCGCAGAAAGCCGAATCCGTCTTGTAGGACTTCCAGCGTACCGTCGCCAAAAATCGCCTCACCTTTTTTCGCCTGATGTTTGAGTAGTGCGAAGATGAGTTCCTGTTTGCGAAGGCGATTGGCGCCTTCCAGCTCAGCCTGGCCAGCCATCTCCACGAGTTCGGAAACGTGCTTGAGTTTCATTTCAGATAGTTGCATGTCGGATTTACCGTGTAGCGTTGAATCGGAATGGGGGATATCCCCAAAGGCGAAAATGGACTGAGTTACCGCGAGTCGACATGTGGTCGAAAAAAGCACCGGCGGTAGGCAGCACGAAATCGGCCAATCCTTCCCTTGATTGCACGGTGTACCGTGTTCCAATCAGCTTACAACTCTTGTGGGGGTGTGAATCAGAAGGACTGCCGGAGAATCTGCGGACGAACGTCAGCAGTGGACACAGCGCACAGATTTGAAACTAAGTATAACCAAAAAGCTTCGAGGGGCAAGTCTTTTTTGCTTGCCCCAGCCGCAAAACTAGATATTGGCGTCGATAAACGCCGCCAGTTGGGTTTTTGATAGCGCACCGACCTTGGTCGCTTCCACAGTGCCGTTCTTGAAAAGCATCAACGTGGGTATACCACGGATGCCGTATTTGGGCGGTGTGGCCTGATTTTCGTCAATGTTAAGTTTCGCAATTTTCAGTTTTCCGGCGTAATCCCGGGCGAGATCGTCGAGGATCGGTGCGATCATCTTGCAGGGACCACACCATTCCGCCCAATAGTCCACCAGTACCGGGGTGGCGCTTTGCAGCACTTCCGAGTCAAACGTTGTGTCGCTCACATGGACGATGGCAGTGCTCATGAAATCCTCGCAATCAGTTAGTCGCCAGGGTCATTATCGACCGACTGGCAAAGGCGCGATTATGCCACGCACGCGGGAAACCTACCGGCGGCAATCTGGCGCGTGATTGATGGCGATCGAGGGTGCTCTGTTAACATTGTGTGTAATAAAAATCGGTCGTCAAACGCCGGTCGATGCCTCAGCGGACGCAATGCGCGCCACTCTTCCTGCCGCAAACCACCAAAACGCAATATGACCTACGTTGTTACTGAATCCTGTATCAAGTGCAAATACACCGACTGTGTGGACGTTTGCCCGGTCGATTGCTTCCGTGAGGGGCCGAACATGTTGGTGATCGATCCCGACGAATGCATTGATTGCACTTTGTGCGTGGCCGAATGCCCGGTCGAGGCGATCTTTGCCGAGGATGATGTGCCTACGGCGCAGAAGCCGTTTATCAGTCTGAACGCAGAACTGGCAAAGGGCTGGAAACCCATTGTCCAACGCAAGCCGGGACCGCCGGACGCAGACGAATGGGCGACGGTCAAAGAGAAAGCGCATCTCATCGAGCGGTAAAGATTGCTAGCCGAGCGCGTTCCGGCCGAGCGCATAGGCGCTGCTAGTTGTCACGCATAAATGGCGTTAACGCGGCCACCCACGCTGAATGAGCTGCGACACTTAACACATGCCCAAGGCCGATGACATCCCGCTGCGAATCGCCAAGCTACTGGATGGCGACGCCGAGCAAACCTCCGTGGTCACACCTAATCGTCGCCTCGCCTCGGCGCTCAAGCGCGAGTACGATATGGCGCAGAAGCAGTTGGGCAAGCGGGTGTGGGCGACACTGGATATTCTTCCGTTGCCGACGTTCCTCGAGCGTGTCTACCGTGCGTTGAGCTTGACCGATGGCGGCGCTGGTCTGCCGCAATTGATAGATGCGTCGCACAGCCAGTTGCTTTGGGAACAGGTGATTCGCAAATCTGCGGTAAGTGAACATCTCCTCATGGTCTCAGCGACAGCGGGGCAGGCGTTGGCGGCGTGGCAGCTTGCTCACGCGTGGCAGTTGCTGCCGCGCTTGAAGGCCTTTCCACTACATGAGGATGGGCAGGTCTTTCTTGGGTGGGCGACGCGTTACCAGACGTTGACGCGGGAGCGGAATATCATCGACGCTGCCATGCTCCCAGAGACGCTCGCAAACTTGCTGACAGCGCGACGAACGGGGACCCCAACGGCTCGCGAACATCTGCTACCTCGACGACTCTTCACCGCGGGTTTCGATATTGTTACGCCGCAACAGCAGCACTTCATGCAGACGCTAACGAGGCTTGGCTGCGACATGGCCAAGCTTGATATGGCTGCCCCACTGCACGACGCCAGTGCAGTGCGTCGAGTCTTTAATGACGAAGTGCAAGAACTTCGAGCATGCGCCCAGTGGGCGCGCGAGTTTGTTGAGGCAGGGTATGGCGGACGCGTGGGAATTGTGGTCCCTGATCTGCGCGAAAAACGTAGCCAGGTCGAACGCGTGTTTACCGATGCGCTGCAACCGCTGGCGCGCGTCGGTCTGAACGGATTCGCGACCCAAGCCGAACAGCAGGCACGTCTCTTCAACATTTCGTTAGGGCATCCGCTGCCCGACTACGCCATGGTAGCCGATGCGCTGGGATTAATTGAATTTTCGTTCAAGCGCGCTATCACCTATGCTGCATTCAGCGGACTGCTGCGCTCCCCATTCATTGCTGCTGCCGAGCGCGAGGCGGTGGGACGTGCGAACTTTGATGCGGTTTTGCGCGAGACTAGCCACGCACAGGTCACACTGCTCGGTTTACAAAAGCGGGTAAAGCTCACCACATCAACGCGACTGATGCATGCGCGTGCTGATGCCAAGGTGTTCTGTGAGCGGGTAGATGCGGTTGCCTCGATGGCTGAATCCGTCTCCAGCAAGTCCCAACTTTCGGGTGCACGGTCGCGCTCAGTGAATCCACCGAAGAATCCGGGGCCCGAATATTGGTCGAGACACTTCGCGGAAGTTCTGGCGCATTGGGGTTTCCCCGGGGAGCGCGCACTCGACTCCATCGATTACCAGGTGCTCGCAAAGTTCCGCGAGTCATTGCGCGGTCTTGCCGCGCTACAGGTTGTCCAGCAACGCATGCACGCTGATGACGCGTTACAGCAACTGCGCCGTATTCTGGCCAACACGGTGTTTCAGCCGGAAAGCGCGGATGAGGGCAAAGTGCCGATTCAAATCCTTGGCGTACTCGAGTCTGCCGGACAGTCCTTCGAGCGGCTGTGGGTGACAGGCTTGAGTGAAGGCGCCTGGCCGCTGGCAGCGCGAGCCAACCCGCTAATTCCGATCGCTGTGCAGCGCAGTGCCGGTGTGCCGGAGGCGTCGGCCGCGGCCTCACTCGCGCTCGATGAGCGGATCACTGCGGCGTGGCTGCAGGCGGCGCGTGAGGTGGTCGTGAGCCACGCGAACCTGCAGGGAGATGGTCGTGGTGGCGAGGAGCCCCGCGCCGCCAGCGCGTTGGTTGCGGATCTCCCGTTCGTTGTCGAGGGGCCGATTGCACCGGTGCCAAATTATGCCGAGGCGCTGCGGGCTGCAAGTGCCAAGGCACAGCGGACATGGCTTGAATCGATTCCAGATCGACTCGTGCCGTCTCTACCAGTCGGTACCACCGTGTCGGGTGGTGCGAGCATGATTCGTGATCAGGCGGCTTGCCCGTTTCGCGCCTTCGCGCGCCACCGGCTGGGCGCGAATGCGTTGGCGCAGCCGACCGCAGGGCACGACGCTGCCGAGCGCGGCACACTTCTCCATCGGGTGCTGAGTTTGGTCTGGACTGCGCTCGGCACCCAAGCGCGTCTCGCGTCAATGGCGCAAGAGGTGCTGCAGGCATTGATCAACAATTGCGTACAAACTGCAATTGATGAAGCACGAATGCGTGGCCACGGGGATCTGACCGGACGCTTCGCCGAGATTGAACATGAGCGTCTCAGCAAGCTGGTCGCCGATTGGCTCGACTATGAGCGTGGGCGGCAACCCTTCGAGGTGATGTCTTGCGAAGCGTCCGTGGCAGCATCGATTGGCCCGCTGGCGATCTCGCTGCGGCTGGATCGGCTTGACCGATTGTCAGACGGCACCCATGCCCTGATTGACTACAAGTCTGGCAACGCCAGTGTGACTAGTTGGTTGGGCGCCCGCCCGGATGAACCCCAGCTGCCGCTGTATCACCGCACGTCGGACGCACACGTTTCGGCGCTCGCGTTTGCGCGACTTAAGCGCGGCAAGACATTTGGGTTTGAGGGCGTAGCCGTTGCCGAGGGGATATTGCCCGATGTCCTGCCGATGGAGAAGAAACGCGGCATGGTGGAAGCAGGCTACGTGTCGTGGGACGTGCTGGTGCAAGAATGGGAGCGATCACTGGATGCGTTGGCAACCCAGTTTCAGAACGGTGAGGCGGCGGTGGACCCTGCGCGCGGTCCGCTCACCTGCCGCCAGTGCGACCTGCAGGCGCTATGCAGGGTCGCTGAATCGTCTGGCGGAATTTTAATCAACCCAGAAGACGACGGCGTGCTGACCGACGCGAGCAGTGCCGATGGTGCGATTGATGCTTAGCGCCGGTAACGTTGCAGATGGCCAGGAGCGCATACGCGCACTCGACGTCACCAAATCGTTCATCGTGCGTGCACCCGCCGGATCCGGGAAGACGCGCCTCTTGATTCAACGCTACCTGCGTTTGCTTGCGTGCGCAGACGAACCCGAAGAAGTCATCGCGATTACCTTTACGCGTAGGGCAGCCGCAGAAATGCGTGCACGCGTGCAAATGGCATTGTTCCCCGCAGCCGATGCAACGGCTGGCGCAGATGGTGTTGACAAGGTCACGCAGACGGCCGCGCTAGGCGCGCGCGCGCGCGATGCCGAACGCGGGTGGGGATTGGCGGCGGGCCCGCAGCGGCTGCGCATCATGACCATCGACGCGTTAAACGCATCCATTACCAGGCAAATGTCGATCACTTCGCGATTCGGCGCACAGCCGGAGAGTCTCGACGATGCTTCCCGCTTCTACCAGGAGGCCGCGCGCAGGCTGCTCGCCAAGGTCAACGACCAAAGTGACGATGACAATGTCCGTCGCGTGTCGTGCGATATTGCGACGTTGTTATCGCACCTCGATAACAACCTGCCGGTGGTGGAGGGGCTGGTTGTCGATATGCTGCGGTCACGCGACCACTGGCTGCGCAACTTGGACAAAATGCGTCAGCGCGAGGACCTTGAGGAAGCGCTGGCCGGCGTTCGCGTTCGCGCTGTCGCGGCTGCCGCACGCGCTTTCCCCCCGGAGCTGGAGACCGAAACCCTAGAGCTGATGCGCTTTTCCGGGCAAAACTTGCTGAAGGATGGCGTCGATCAAGCACTTTCAAAATGCGCCGATCTGACGACTTTTCCCGATAACGACATTGCGAGTCTGTCCAAGTGGATTGCGGTGGCTGAACTCTTGCTGACCAATGAGGGAGGTTGGCGGAAGGCGGGTGGCGTCAACAAGCGAATCGGATTTCCGACCAGCGCGAATAAGGCAGAGAAGGCGCTGCTGGGCGCGATGAAGGAGCGCGTTGGTGTCTTGCTGGAGTCGATGGCCGCTGCGCCCGACACGGCCGCCGCCCTGGCAACGGCGTTGCTGAGATTGCGAGTGCTGCCGCCGGCGGGCTACAGCGAGGCGGAGTGGCAAGTGCTCGGTGCAATCATGCGCTTGCTGCCGCATGCCACCGTCATCTTGTGGCAGGTATTTGGTGCCGTCGGCCAGTGCGACTTTACCGAGATCTCGCAGGCGGCTTCGCGCGCATTGGGCGACGAGGACGCGCCCACCGATTTGGCGCTGTCACTTGATTATCGAATTCAACACATGCTGGTCGACGAGTTTCAGGACACGTCATTTGCACAGTTTGCGTTACTCGAAAAGCTTACCCGCGGTTGGACGCCGGACGATGGTAGGACGTTGTTTTTAGTCGGCGACCCGATGCAGTCAATCTATCGATTTCGCGAGGCGGAGGTGGGCTTGTTCGCGCGGGCAACGTCGACTGGTGTTGGCAGCGTGATG
>JAYVUH010000003.1:0-2917 GCA_043788115.1 Burkholderiales bacterium | reverse complement strand
ACCAGATGAAACAGCGGCCGCATGAATTTCTGGCCGACGAAAAGAATCAGGGTGAGGGCCAAGGCCGCCTTCAACAGGGAGAGGGCGACCGATGAGAACATTTGCTCGCCGGACAAACTCAGCGCGGGCACCAGCACCAGCAGTGGAATTACGGCAAGGTCCTGAAACAACAGCACGCCCATGGTTTGCTTGCCATGCAGGGAGTGCAGCG
Source organism: Burkholderiales bacterium (assembly GCA_043788115.1). GTDB lineage: Bacteria > Pseudomonadota > Gammaproteobacteria > Burkholderiales > Usitatibacteraceae > UKL13-2. Next base: position 2,706 of record JAYVUH010000003.1, on the reverse strand, counting down.
CGGCCTGCTCCGCGAGCACCTTAGAAATGATCGCGGTGGACGACATGGACAGCACACCGCCTATGACAAGCGCCGCCTGCCATGACTGCCCAGCGAGCATGGCAAGCGCGCCAGCCACTGCGATGGTGCATATGACTTGCAGTAGACCAAAGCCAAACACTACTCGACGCATCGCCATCAGTTGCGGCAGCGAGAACTCCAAACCGATTGAGAACATCAGAAACACCACGCCAAACTCGGCCAGATAACGTGTTCCCTCGCTGTCGGGTACCACGCCGGCTGCGTGCGGGCCGATCGCCACGCCGACAATCAGGTAGCCGAGAATGGCGGGCATATTGATGCGACGAAACAGCACCACCGTCACCACGGCCGTGGCCAGCAACAATACGACTAACGATAGGGTCGATTCATGCATTCGATAGTGTCAGCAAGAGGCAGGTTTGACGCATAAGTCTCAGCGGGCGGGTAACACACCCAAACACGCATAAAATACCGGCATGTCACACATATTACCTTCACGAAACGTCAGCGACACTGCCAAAACACTCGCCCTCGCTCGAGAGACGCTCGAGATCGAGGCCGACGCCATCAAGGCGCTGGCGGCGAGTCTGACCACCGCGCTCGGCGAAAATTTCATCGCCGCGCACAAGTTGCTGTTCGATGTGACGGCTAACAAAGGTCGGGTAGTTGTCACCGGCATGGGCAAGAGCGGACACATCGGTGGCAAGATTGCCTCTACGCTCGCCTCGACGGGCACTCCGGCGTTCTTCATGCACCCCGGCGAAGCCTCCCACGGCGATCTCGGCATGATCACCAAGGATGACGTGGTGATTGCCATTTCGAACTCTGGGGAATCGGACGAAATCGTCAAGCTGCTGCCCCAACTCAAGCGACGCGGCACGCCGATCATCGCCATGACCGGGCGTCCCGAATCAACTCTCTCAAAAGCCGCCACAGTACACCTCGACACGGCGGTGGCGAAGGAGGCCTGTCCGCTCAATCTGGCGCCGACGGCAAGTACTACTGCAACGCTGGCGCTAGGCGACGCACTCGCGGTGACGCTGTTGGATGCGCGGGGCTTTGGTGAGGAAGACTATGCGATGCACCATCCGGGCGGGTCGCTGGGACGAAGATTGTTGATGCACGTTTCCGAGGTGATGGTGACCGGCGATCGTATTCCCAAAGTCGCAGCCGACGCAATGCTGACTTCCGCCATTCTGGAAATGTCGAAAAAAGGGCTCGGCATGACAGCGGTTGTTAGCGACGACAACCTGCTGCTCGGCGTGTTCAGCGATGGCGATCTGCGCCGTACCCTCGAAAGTCAGGACAGCATCCGGTCGCTTCATGTGCGTGATGTGATGACCAAAAATCCCAAAACAATTTCGCAGGACAAGCTCGCCGTTGAGGCAGCAGAAGCAATTCAGCGCTACAAGATTGGATCGTCTGGCCTGCTGGTGGTGGACGCTGACAACAAGCTGGTCGGCGCCATTCACGTGCTCGAACTGATGCGCGCGGGCGTGCTGTGAAAAAACCATCTAGAGCGCTTGCGGCGCGCATCGAAAAAATTCGACTCGTCATTCTCGATGTTGACGGTGTGTTGACCGACGGACGTCTCTACTACGGTGCGAAGGGTGAAGAGTTAAAGGTATTCAATACGCTCGATGGCCACGGCATCAAGATGCTCGCGGAAAGTGGTGTTGCGGTGGCCATCATCTCGGGCCGCTCATCCAAGGCGCTGCGCAAGCGTGCAACGGATCTTGGCATCGCGCATGTGATGATGGGCGTCAGCGACAAAGCGCAGGCATATATGACGTTGCTCAAGCGATTGCGACTAACGAATGGTGTTGTCGCATCCATCGGCGACGACATCGTAGATCTGCCGATTCTGTTGCATTGTGGTTTTTCGGTTGCGGTGCCTGACGCACCTGAAGACGTCACATCACGCGTGGATTTTGTGACCTCGCATGCCGGCGGCGCAGGCGCGGTGCGTGAATTTTGTGAAGTCATCATGCGCACACAAGGCACATATCAAGTGTCACTTGAACGGTATTTGGGCTAACGATGCTTTGGATCAAGTCGTTCCACATCGTGTTCATGGTCGCTTGGTTCGCCGGCCTGTTCTATTTGCCGCGTTTGTTTGTGTATCACGCGCAGGCATCCGACACGGTTTCTATTGAACGCTTCAAGGTCATGGAGCGCAAGCTCTACTACGGCATCATGACGCCGTGCATGATCCTCACGCTCGGGCTGGGCTTTTGGCTGTGGGGCAGCTACCGAATTGGTTTTGGCCAGGGTTGGATGCATGCAAAGCTGGTGCTCGTGGCGGTCTTAGTCGCCCAGCACTTGTATCTTGGCAAGTTGATGATCGATTTCAAGCACGATCGCAATCAACACGGCCATGTTTTCTATCGCTGGCTCAATGAAATCCCGACCCTGCCCGCGTTGATTGGTATTGTCATCCTCGTGGTCGTCAAACCCTTCTAACTTGCCGCGGTCGCCTTGAATAAATTTTTTGCGCAGTGCCCACGAGGCTTGTCCGGCGTTCTTGCCGCGGAACTCGAACGTCTTGGTGCGACTGATATCGTCGCCTCGGACGCCGGCGTTGCTTTCAAGGGCAATACCGAAACCGCCTACCGGGCGAACTTACATTCACGGATTGCGACGCGCATTCTCTGGCACGTCGCCCAGTTTCCGTACAAGACCGAA
>JAYVUH010000002.1:0-5074 GCA_043788115.1 Burkholderiales bacterium | reverse complement strand
AAACGCCGGCGCGTCCTTGCTGAGATGTGCGAAGGTACGGTTGGCAAGCGCAGCTTGCGCGCGATCATCCTGCGCGAAATAGCGCACCAGCACGTTGGTATCGAGTCCGATCATGCTTGCAACCTACGCGGCAGTGCGCTTGGCACGAGCGCGCACGGCGTTCGCCATCGCCTCAATCGTGACGGCTTTTTTGGGCGCAGGCACGCAGCCCTTTAAGCTTTTGACGCTCGCCTTAACGGGAATCAAATCAAAACGGCCATCGGGTGCAAGGACAAAATCAACGCGATCGCCCGGGCCTAGCTCTAGCTGATCGCGGACGGCCTTGGGAAGTGTTATCTGACCTTTGGAGGTGATGGTGGCAGCGGACATAAGACGCCTTACAAAATAAGTATTCCTTACTTTAGGTTAATGGCATATCGACGTCAACCGGGCCCAGCGGACGCTGGATTGCGTATCAACCGGGTCCCTACGGGCGCCAATTGGGCCGGGGATGACATCAGCTTGCCGCTTGCCGAATGCCAGCCCGTCGCTGGGTGCCTACGCCGATTGTTAAGTACGAGCACTGGCGGGGGTTTCCAGCAGAAAAGCCCTGAGAACGCCCGTCCCTGCTAGGGTTTCTAATCCAACCAACCTTTGCGTTTGAAGTACGCAAACGGCACCAGCACCGAGACGAGCATCAGCGCGATGGCGAACGGGTAGCCGTAGTCCCAGTTGAGTTCGGGAAACCAGCCCTTGAAGTTCATGCCGTAGATCGACGCGATCAAAGTCGGTGGCAGCATGGCGACCGAGGCGACCGAAAAAATCTTGATGACCTTGTTCTGATTGATATTAATGAAACCAACCGTCGCGTCCATCAGGAAGTTGATTTTGTCGAACAAGAACGCGGTGTGGCCGTCGAGTGAATCGATGTCGCGCAGGATTTGGCGCGCTTCTTCCACTTGGTCGCCGTCGAGCAACTTTTGCCGCATCAGGAATGACACAGCGCGGCGCGTGTCCATCACGTTGCGGCGAATGCGGCCGTTCAAGTCTTCTTCGGTTGCGACGCGCGCAAGCACCTTGCCGGCTTCCGAATCGGTCATTCGCTCGGTCAGCACCGTGGCGGAAATTTTTTCGAGTTCAGCGTACACACCTTCGAGCGCGTCGGCGGAGTATTCGGCGTCGGTCGCGTAGAGGTCGAGCAGCACTTCGCGTGCGTCCTCGATGTAGCCCGGCCGCGTGCGCGCGCGCATGCGCACCAGGCGGAACACCGGCAGGTCTTCCATGTGCAAACTGAACAGCGTGTTGCCCTTAAGGATGAAGGCGACCGACACGTTGCGTGAATCGTCGTCAACTTCGAGCAAAAAATCAGAGCGCAGATTGAGCTCTCCCGCGTCACCTTCGAAGAACCGCGCTGAGGCTTCAATGTCGCTCATCGCCTCGGAGGTGGGTAACTCCAGCGCGTACAGGGTGCGTATCCACTCGCGCTCGGTTTCGGACGGCGAATCAAGGTCGATCCAGATCGGGTCTGAATTCTTCAGGTCGTCGATCGAGTCAACCTGCAGTTGGTTGAGACGGCGATTATTGAGAATGAAAACGTTTAGCACGGTGCGTTCCTTTGGTGAACGTTATTCTAAGCTACCGTCTGTGCCCGTTGCCAACGTGCCTGAGCAACTAGAACTCAGTGTGCAATCGAATTCCATAGAACGTCGCCGGGCCACGCGCCGCGTTGTAGCCGGGGTTGTTGATGCGTTGCGCGCCAAGCGATAGCCAGAGGTTCTGATATACGGCAGCGGAGTAGTAGACCTCGACAATACGTTCAGGCGCATAGCTCAAGTTGCCGTCGCCCAAAAACGCAGCGGTGCCGCCGCGTCGCAGATACTCGCGGTGTGTGTTCGATATGCCATTACGCGCTACCGCAACGCCGATTTCATCGTTCGGCCGCGACCATGCTGCACCTTTGGCCACGACACCGCCGGAAAAAGACTCGTCAATTTCGGTGAATGCGTAAGTTTCACTCTTGCCGTCGTGTTTGCTCGCGCGCGCAAAGACACCGACGCTTGCGCTCAGCGCTTGTTCAACGCTTGCGCCATAGCCGGTCTTGCTCGTTCGCTGACGTACGAGAACGATATCGGGGTTGCTGCCAGACCGAATCGCTAAATTGATCGCATCTTGAAATACCGCCATGACCGCGGTGTTGCGAAAGGCCAAGGCGCGCACGCGTCCGGGCTGACCGGCAAACACATAGGCGCGCTCAACTTCGACGGCATCGCCATAGCTAACCCCGATTTTATAGTTGAGTTTGAGGCCATTGGATTCGCGCGGCTGTAAAAAGCGTCCGGCGCGAACAGACCAAGTTGGGCTGATGTATTCGAGTGCGGCACCCCAGGTATAGCCACGCGCGTCAGCGGGGTAGTCCCAAGCGCCGTGCGTCATGATCGACCAGTTCATGAATTGCCGGCGCGGCTCGTGGCTGTATTGATTGTCGTCGAAAATATCGATGGCAGAAAAATTGCCGAGGGTGAATACGAGTCGCTCCGCGCTCACTTTGTCGCGTAACTGGTTCTGATCAGCTTCGAGCACCTCTGTACGTTCGCCCAGATTCCAAGTCTGGCGGCCGAACAGGCGCGCGCGATACCAGACCGGGTCGGCACCGGAAGTCTTGGCGATTTCGCCGTTAGTAAATCCACCCATACCGGTCAGACGAGAGAAAGGAATGCCGAGTGCCATTTCCGGATTGAAAAAGAGCTCCATGTCGCGCCAAGGGCGCACCCCTAAGTACGCAGTTGCCGTCGTGCTGCGGCTTTGCTCCCGCGCGGCGCGAAGGCTGTTCGTGCCTGAGTAGGCCGCTGAAAAATTCGGCTTGCGTTGAAACGCGGTGGTGAATTGCGCCCGGAAGTCCCACGTATCAGCCTCATCGTGAGCAGCCGCCCCCGTACCGGTGGACGTAGTCGCACCTGATTGCGCGGATGCGTTAAGGGAGAGCAGTGCGGCGGCGACGCAAATTACAAGTTGTGCTGTGATTTTGCGTTTTTTCATTTTTGTGTCGTCGAAAGCGCCGAGAAACAGGCCGAGGATAGCGTCATAAATTGACAGTAAGATGACGCTGGGACGTCAGTATACGGACGGCGTCAAGGCTGGCCTAAGAAGAAGTAGAACAGCGGCGAGCGGCCGCGCGCACGCGCGACGCCAAGATGCAGTGGGCCAAACGCGGTGTCCGCACCGATAAACAGGCCCACCGAAGAACGCGCCCTGTTGTCTTTGCCGATCTGGAACGCTTCGTTAAGCCTGCCGCTTTCCAGCGAGAGTCCGGCGAATACCCGGCTGCCGAGGACGCTTTGCGTGAGCGGCAGCCGCTGGTAGTAGCTGAGGCGGCCGAAGCTGACCCGGTCGCCGATCAGCTCGCCGGGGCGATAACCCGACAGTTGGAAGAATCCGCCCATCGAAAACTGATCGAACACCGGTAACGCGGCGCCAAATGAACGGCCATATCGCGCCGCTAACGCAATCGTATGGGGGCCGAAGGAGAGATGTTCGCTGTAAACCACTTCGGCGCGCCGGTAGTTGGTGGTGGAGCCGATGCCGGTCATGCTGGCAAGGTAATCGAGGCCAAAGGTACGGCCTTCGCGGGGAAAGCTCGGATCATCGAGGTTATCGTAGAGCGCGCGTAGCCGCACGCCGCGCAGTTTGGCTTTGACATTGTTAAACAGCGTCTCGGGGCCGATGGCGAGATTCGCACTGTCGTTACTACCGACCAGCCCGATACGGGCAATCGCGTTGCGGTTGATGTCGGCACCAAAATCAAGGCTGAACGTCGACGAGCTGACGTCGTATTGCACGATGCGTTTACCATCGAAGAAAATATCTACCGGCCGCCGCGCCAACTCAACACCGGGGGAAATGTTGACGAAGCTGCCCGCGCCGAATGGCTGATAGAAGCGCGATGCCAAACGTCGGTCTCGACCGATCTGTACGTCGTTACGCCATTCTGCACCCGCGCTGTTGAACTGTGTTTGCTGCGAACGAATCAGCAGGTTGAAGCGACCTTCGCCGATCGTATCGGCGGACAGCGATAGTGCGACGCGAAGGTAGTTTGGGCCCCACTGCTTTTCGCGCGCATTAACGCGCAGCACTTGCATGTCGCCATCGTTAAGCAACGAGTAGTTGACACGCTCAAAGTAACCGGTGCCGAATACGCGGCTGATGCCGGCATCGAGTTTCTTGAAGTCAACGGGGTCGCCCGGCTTGGCATCGAGCGTGCGTTTCAATTCATCGGCGTTGGCGCGTTCGAGTCCGACGACTTGAACCTGCTGGATTGTCTCGCCTTCGATGACCGGACGACCGCGTACCGCCAGCAATCTACCGCGATGCAGGCGATAGGCCTCGTCGGAAAGACTGAGGCTCACGAGCCGGCTCGCCAGCGCGCGTGCGGCCGTCTCACCGATGCTCATGATCTCGACGGTACGGCTGAAGTCGGACGAGCTGATGTCATCGAGCGGCGGGGCGATCAACAGGTCGGACGGCTTCAAGGACTCAACGGAGGTGCGGACATTCTGCTCAGTGAGGATGTTGATCATCTGCAGCGAGACGCCTAGAACCGATTGCAACTCATTGCGCTTCAACAACCCCGAGCCAATGTTCACGGCGATAACAATATCCACGCCCATCTGCCGCGCGATATCCACCGGCAGATTGCGCGTGAGGCCGCCGTCGAGAAAAATACGGTTATTGATTTCAAACGGCGCGACGGCCCCCGGCACCGACATCGACGCGCGCATCGCGTCGGCTAGGCGACCATCGCTGAACACGTACATGCGCCCGCTCTCGGCGTCGGTGCTTATCGCACGATAAGGTATCGGCAGCTTGTTGAAGTCGATGGCGCCAGGCGCGAATCGTGTGAGCTTGGAAAACAAACCGTCTAGCTTTTGCCCCGTGATGGCGCCGGCCGGTAATCGTAATGCGTAGTCCTTCACGCCCATCTCCAGCTTCAAGAGGCGCACTTGGTCTTCTTCCTTGCGCAGGAAACTACGGTCCTCGCGCGGGCTGGAATCATTGAAGATATCGTTCCAGTCAGTCTTGGTGACGACCGCCTCAAGGT
>JAYVUH010000001.1:0-2233 GCA_043788115.1 Burkholderiales bacterium | reverse complement strand
CGCAATACGTTGCGCTTTTTGCTCGCCAATACATCTGACTTTGATTTCTCGCAGGACGCTGTTCCGCTTGAGCAAATGGTCGAACTCGATCGCTACGCGATTGCCCTCACGGCAAACTTGCAGGCATCGGTGCTGGCGCAATACGAAAAATATGCGTTCCAGCCAGCGCTGCAGGAAATCCAGAGCTTCTGCTCGGCAGATCTTGGCGGCTTCTATCTGGACGTTATCAAAGACCGGCTCTACACGACTAAAACCAACGGGCTGCCGCGCCGCTCAGCACAGACGGCGCTGCATCACATCTTGCAGTCTCTGACCAAGCTGATCGCGCCGGTGCTGTCGTTTACCGCTGAGGAGATTTGGGAGACGTTGCATTCAGGAGAGGACGAAAGTGTGTTTTTCCAACATCACCATACGTTGCCCAAGATGGATCCGTCGGACCATTCCTCGCTCATTAATAGGTGGGGAGTAGTTCGAGCGATAAGGGACGAATTCGTTCTGAAGGAAATCGAAGGCGTGAGGGCAGCTGGCGGTGTTGGTTCGTCGCTTCAAGCGGATGTGGTCGTACGCGTGGGACCAGAGGGCGGCGAGATACTCAAGCAATTAGGCGATGAACTTCGTTACGTGTTCATTACATCGACTGCTGCAGTCGAGATCACAACGAGTGCGTCTGAACGCGGGGCGGCTGTGACCCCAAGTAACAGGAAGAAATGCGACCGCTGCTGGCACTATCGGGACGATGTCGGGTCTCACACCGAGCATCCCACCATCTGTGGACGGTGCGTGACCAATCTCGAAGGTGCCGGTGAAACCCGACAATATGCATAACGCGAAAACGTCATCTTGGCACTGGCTGCGCTGGCTTTGGATTAGCGTGATCGTTGTCGCACTCGATCTTACGACCAAGGCTTACTTCGACAGCAACTTCCAATATGGTGAGACGCGCTATGTCACGCCGTTTTTCAACTGGGTGCTGGTCTATAACCCGGGTGCGGCGTTTAGTTTTCTGGCCGACGCCGGTGGCTGGCAGCGCGAGTTCTTCATCGGCCTCACGCTGGTGATCACCAGCGTACTGTTGTGGATGCTAAAGACCAATCCATCGAACCGGCTGTTGTCGGTGGCGCTGGTGCTGGTGATCGGCGGCGCGTTGGGTAATTTGTTCGACCGCATCGTTCACGGCCACGTGATTGATTTCATTCAACTGCACGCCGGTGGCTACTACTGGCCCGCATTCAATGTGGCCGACTCGGCTATCTGTATCGGCGCGGGATTGTTGGTGTGGGATGCCATTCGTCAGCCCAAGCCGGTAGGCGCGGATCTCGATGCCAAGAAGAGCGGCGCGTCTGAATGACAAATTGGGCAAAAGTGATCGAAGGCAAAATCGCCATCGCGGCTAAGGCCAACCAGCAAGGCATGAAGGCGGGCAAGGTTTCGGCGGATGCACGCATTCCGCAAGGTCAGTCGCGCGTGAGCGACTTTCCGGTGCTTGATATAGGTATCCGGCCGAAGGTGGCTCGGCTGACGTGGTCACTTCGGTTGTTCGGATTGGTCGGTGCTGAAACCACGCTTGATTGGAATGCGTTCATGGCGCTTCCGCAAACCAAGGTCGCATCCGACATGCACTGCGTGACACGCTGGTCGCAACTCGATATGGACTGGGAAGGCGTGCTGGCGCGCGATATCGTCATGCTGGCGAAGCCGACCGATCAAGCGCAGTTCGTCACCCTGCATGGGCTCGATGGCTATACGACCAATCTACCCTTGGACGCGCTGCTCGACGATGATGTGCTCGTCGCGCACCGCGTGTTCGGCGAACCACTGTCACAAGATCACGGCTGGTCGGCACGCTTGGTGGTGCCAAAGTACAAGCCCGGAAGGAGCGTAGCGTATTCCGGGTATTCTGGTGTGCATCGACCGCCCCGGAATACGCTACGCTCCTTCCGGGCTACGGTAAGCAGCCTACCTTCAAAAAGCGCCTGCGCCAGGGGTCGAAGGCTGGAATGATGGCTCTTCTAATGCCGTTGTTGTCCCAGAAAACTGAAAATAGAATGAGTCACAAATAGAACGAAACACCACATTACTGAAATTGTGAAACACAAGATAGGACGCCATGTTTGAAGGCAAAATGCCTGAAAACGCCCGTCAATCCTAGAGTTTTAACTATGGAATATTCTGAAATCCTGTTGGCCAATCCGCGTGGCTTTTGTGCCGGCGTGGATCGCGCGATTGAAATTGT